>JADLCG010000228.1 GCA_020847355.1 Anaerolineales bacterium
GGCGGCGCAAGGCTTCGGTGAGTTGACCTGCGTCTTCGTAGCCGACATATCCGGGAGGCGCGCCCACCAAACGGGCGGCGGTGTGGCGTTCCATAAATTCGGACATGTCCAGTTGAATGGCGGCTTCCTCGCTTCCAAACATAAATTTGGCGAGCGTTTTGGTGAGTTGCGTTTTGCCTACGCCGGTTGGTCCTAAAAAGATGAATGAACCAATCGGGCGTTTAGGGTCTTTGAGACCGGCGCGCGCGCGGCGCACAGCGCGGGAGATGGCGACAATCGCATCTTCCTGACCAATGATTGAATCGCGTAATTCATCTTCCATTTTCAGCAGGCGCTGGGATTCGGCTTCCGCTAATTGCATGAGCGGCACGCCCGTCCACATGGAGACGACTTCGGCAATATCTTCGGCGGAAACGACAGGGCTGGTTGTGCGGTCCCAACCACTGCGGAGTCTTTCAATTTGTTGCCCCAAATCTGTTTCGCGTTCTTCCCATTCTTTCACATCTTCGTTGTTGCCTTCTTCTTGCGCCAACGTGCGGTTCTGGCGCGCCTGCCGTAATTGACCAAATAGGTCTTTGGCGTGTTTGGCGGCGGGGCTTTTATACATCCGCACGCGCGAAGAGGATTCGTCAATGAGATCAATCGCTTTGTCGGGTAAAAATCTTTCGGTGACATAGCGCGAAGATAAATGCGTGGCGGCTTCGAGCGCTTCATCTGAAATTACAAGGTGATGATGTTCTTCATACGCGCCGCGAATGCCCCTGAGAATTTGAATGGTCTCGTCTTCGGAGGGTTCATCCACTTGAACAGGTTGGAAGCGCCGTTCCAATGCCGCGTCTGATTCGATGTGCTTGCGATATTCTTCCAGCGTAGTCGCGCCGATGACTTGCAGTTCGCCGCGCGATAAAGCGGGCTTGAGGATGTTTGCCGCATCCACAGAAGAGCCAGCGGCGCCTGCCCCAACGAGCATGTGGACTTCGTCAATGAAGAGGATCGCGCCGGATTGTTTCAACTCGTCAATGATGCGTTTGAGTCTTTCTTCAAATTGACCGCGATACATTGTGCCAGCGACTAAAGAGCCTACGTCCAATTGAAGCACGCGTTTGTTCATCAACGGAGCAGGCACGTCGCCTTCGATGATTCTTTGCGCGAGACCTTCCACGATGGCGGTTTTGCCAACGCCGGGTTCGCCAATTAAGGCGGGGTTGTTTTTGGTGCGCCGCGCCAAAATTTGAATGACGCGCTCAATTTCCATTTGACGACCAATCACCGGATCGAGTTTCTTTTCTTCGGCTTTGGAAGTTAAATCCGAAGCGAGTTGATCCACGAGCGGGGTTTTTTGGTTAGCTCCGCCAGCGCCCGCTTTAGTCGGTTGGGGACCGGCAGTCGTCGGGGAGGATGAGGCGGATTCGTTCAACACGCGGCGGGTTTGGCGTTTGATTTGGTCGGGCGTTACGCCCAGTCTGCGCAGGGCTTCGAGCGCCGTAGATTCGATCCGCACCAAGCCTAATAAAATATGTTCTGTTCCAATGTAGTGATGCCCGAGACGGCGGGCTTCTTCGACGGCGTATTCCAGCACTTGTTGCGTTTCGGCGGCGAGTTCGATGCGGTTTGGGTCAAAATCTGCAGATGCGGTGGAGACGCGCGCCACCACGTCGCGCACGCGTTCGGAGATCATGCCGAGTTCGCGTAAAACGCGCCCGGCGACGCCACCTTCTTCGTCCATTAATCCGAGGAGAAGGTGTTCAGTACCAATATTGTTTTGGCGAGCGCGCTCTGCCTCTTGATGAGCGAGACTGAGGACGCGCCTTGCACGCTGTGTAAATCTTTCCATGCCAGCCATAGTTTTTCTCCTAATCTTTCGGTGATTCTACCAAAAAGCGGGAGGACTCGGTGTTGGAAAAAGGTTAGAATTTCCTTACGCTTTAGTATTTTGAGCGCAATTTTGAGAAAAACTGCCGAAAAGTTGCGCTTTTTACGGCGGCTGATTTAGCGGTTATCCCCATCGCCTTGAATTTTTCCGCGTGTTTGGCGATCTAAAAGTTTTGCGATATTGGCTTCGGCGATTTCATCTAAAGAAAGCTCAAGTTCTGTGGCGGTTTGGGCAAGATACCAGAGCACGTCGCCGAGCTCGGCTTTGAGGGCTTGACGAGTTTCGTCCGAAATTTGACCCGCTTTATCGCGAAACACCTTCTTGATTTTGCCTGCCACTTCGCCCGCTTCATTGACCAAGCCCAGAGTCGGGTAAATGACTCCCTGCCCAATGACCGGATATTTTGCAGTGGCGCGTGATTTGCTTTGGTAGTCTGTGAAGTTCATAGGTTAACCTTTTATGGCAATATAAATTTTTGATAATTTTCGGGTGAAATAATCTCAAAACTTGAATTGGAGTATCCTTCACTCCATTGAGTAGGCGCATTGATTTTTTTTGAGGCAGACCATTTCATTTCGTAACCATGTAATTTCCCGTCACGTTCTTCAATCAAATCAATTTCCTGTTGATTATAAGTTCGCCAGAAATAGCTGTTGGCATACACAGATTGATACGCTCTATATTTTAATCTTTCAATAAAAATAAAATTTTCCCATAATTGACCTACATCATTACGCTGAGAAAGTTTATTGAATTGAGCAATTAGAGAATTACGGATACCCATATCCATAAAATAATATTTTGATTTGTTAGTGATTTCATTTCTCAAATTCCTGCTAAACCCGCCCAAGCGCACAATGACAAACGCTTTTTCAAGCAAATCTAAGTAGCGTTGAATTGTTTTATAGTCCACGCCAATTTTTGCGCCAATTTCCGAGAGCGAAACTTCAGAGCCGACTTGAAAGGCAAGTAGTTTTAATAAATCTAATAATATTTTTGAATTCTTTACTCGGTCAAACGCCAAAATATCTTTAACCAAATAAGAATTTGAAATTTCACTAATTACGTCTATTTTTTGTTTTTGCGTAGCGGCTTGTAAAACTTCGGGGTAAGAACCATAAATCAAAAAATCTTCAATCTTTTCTTTCAGTTCAAATTTGTTGTACGTAGAAAGCAATTCTATTTGTGCCAACGGATATAAAGTTAATGTTTGTTTTCTACCCGTTAACGGTTCGCCCACCTGACCTGCCAATTCAAATGAAGACGAGCCAGTAAGGATGACGCGAATATCAGGGCGTTGGTCAACAACAATTTTGATTCCTATGCCTACATTGGGAATATTCTGAGCTTCATCAATTGCTAGTAAGTCGTAGCCTTCAACATAAGCAAGGATTTGTTCAAAATCTTGCGAACTTAAAACTTGTTGGGTGCGTATGTTATCCCCAGAATCTAACTTGTACTTAAGTTTTGTCGTTTTCAAAAAAGTTTGTAATAGCGTTGTTTTCCCCACACGGCGTGGGCCATAAATCAGCAAGGCTTTACCTGCCTGCACATGGTTTTCCAAAGGTTCGTAAGAGCGAGTGAACATGAATTCACTATACTCCAATTCCTCATTTTTGTCAAAAAACTAGGAGTATCGCTCCTAGTTTTCATCAAGCTCCGTTTCGGCGTTCCTTCTTTTTCATCTTCCATGCCCGAATGGCTTCTTTCAAATTTGCATTGGGGTGCGTTTTGAAATATTCTCGAATATGCCGATTGTATTCAAATTGCGAGGCAATCGGCTTTTCTTTTACGGGGTTTTTCTGGGCTTCCTGCCAAACTTCTATCGCTTCGCCTAAAGTTTTCCCAACGCCATAATGAATAAAATCCCTCATCACGCTATCAAAATGAAAATGTGTTCCGATCTCTTTTTCAAAAAAAGCCCGCATTTCTTGGCTACAACGCCAGCCTGAGCCAATCACACTCTGACGAGTAAATGTTTTGGGCATAGCTCCTTGACGCTTTGTAGTAGTCTGGAGCGCTTTGTCTTCTGGCTTTCCCGTGCTTAAAAATTGACCAATTCTGTCAGTCAGAACTTGTTTAGAACCAGTTGTAGATAAATTGTGTTCTCGTAAAAATACAATCAGCTCTTCTTTTAGCCAATAAAAACTTAAGAAATCATTCGGTTGTGTGTGTAAATTTAATTTTGGACGCGCCATAATATATTTTCTAAAATCCCTGCTCAAGCCGCCGTCCTCGGCGGCGGGGACGCCGCCTTGAGCGATGGTTTGTAAAATTTATTTCGACCGACTACTTAGTTAATGAAGCGGTTTAGCTTTCGCTAAACTCCTCAGCCAACTTCTTCCACCACGCATCTTTTTCCTTTGGAATAAACGGCGTATACAAAGTCAATCTATCAGCAATGCCGTTATACTTTTTCTTCAAATCATCCGCCAATCCGTTTTCATCTGTAACCAAGCAAAATTCATTTAACATTTCATCGGTAATTAACATGGGCATTTCGTGCCATTCGCCTTTTGCGGCAAAGCCCGATAATTTCTCGGCAGTCGCGCCCCAGCCATGCAAATCCATCACGGCTTTGTAAGAGGGCGTGCTGGCATAAAACGCAATTTGCATACGAGCAAAGCCTTGTTCTTCAGGGGTAGTCGCCGCAAAGGCAGTCACTGAAACGGAAATATCTTTGCGCTTGCGATTTTCTTTTTGTAAACCTTCGGCAATGCCTGCCAAAATAACTTCATGCAAATATTTAGCGGTGTGGAATGGGTGCGCATGAAAGCCCTCGCACATTTCGCCGGCAAGTTTGGCAAGCCCTGTGTTCACTCCCGCTATATAAATTGGGATATTCGGCTTCTCAATTGCGCCCGCATTAAAAAAAGGCGACATCAGCGTCGTCTTGTAGTATTCGCCGCGAAAATTTAATTTCGTGCCATTTTGCCAGCAATCCCAAAAAGCGCGGATGACTTGAATTTGTTCGCGGAGTTTTCCCGTCACGGATTCGGGCCACGGCATCCCAAAGCGCCGCTCAATATGCGCCTTGACCTGCGTGCCAAGCCCGAGCATAAATCTACCCGAAGATTGCGCCGCCAAATCCCACGCGGTGTATGCTAAGTTAGCAGGCGACCGTGCAAAGGAAACGGCAATCGCCGTCCCGAAGTTGAGGCGCGTAGAATGTTCGGCGATCAATGTGCAAGGCAAAAACGGATCGTGCTGAGTCTCTTGAGTCCAGAGCGCGTCAAATCCAATTGCTTCGGCGGACTGGGCAATGGACGGAACGTCTTTTAATGGAATGGGTGGGAGCGCGGCATCGAGTTTCATGGGGCAAGTATACAAGGAAATCGGCGATTTATAGTTCGTAAAAGAATATAAAAAATATTAGGGCTTTCAACATCAGGCTCGCTGAAGTTTTGGCAAAAACAATTTTATGATCATATCATTCGCGACGAGGGTTTGTATCCGCCAGCATTTGAATGGAATGAACCAATGATATTGATTTTGAAGAGTAGCCTCGTAGCTCATCTCCACTTCTTAACCCGCTCGACAATTCTCCCTTCTCTCAACTCCACGCACACTCGCTTAAACTTTTCAGTTGCCCCCTTCCATTCCAAATCTTTCAAACTTTCTTTCAATGGAACATCTTGCCGCAAAGTGGACAATTCCCTAAACAACAACGCATCTTGATAATTGCTGTGAAGGTTTTCCAACAGAGTCGTCGCACGCCCCAAACTCAACGGAATTTTCTTCGGGTCTTTGGGAATGGACTCGATGTGTTTATATTTCGCCAAAATAGCTGATGTAGATTTCTCTCCCCAACCTTTGATTCCAGGATAGCCATCTGCTGAATCACCGACCAAAGCAAGATAATCGGGAATTGATTCTGGTTTCACGCCGAATTTTTCGACCACGCCTTTTTCATCCAAAAGGATTTCACGCCGCCGATCCCAGCAAATGACCTTCTTGCCGTCCACCATTTGAGTCAAATCTTTATCCACCGAACAGATGATGACCTGCTCGACGGATTTCTCTTTTTTGAATTTGGTCACAGCCGTTGCAATGGCATCGTCCGCTTCAAACTTGACCATAGACCAGACTGGCACACCTAAAGCGGACACGGCTTTTTCAGCAATCTCAAATTGATTCAAAATGATCGGGTCAACGCCTGCGCTGGTTTTGTAACCCGCATACATCTTGTTGCGAAACGACTCGATCACATGATCAAACGCCACAGCGACGTGGGTCACGCCTTCGGTTTGCAACAGCATCAACAAACTGCGGACGAGTCCGAGCGTTGCGCCGACTTCTTGTCCGCTCAGGGATTTTTTCGGCGGCGCGCCAAAATGCGCGCGGAATAATTCGTATGTGCCGTCAATGAGGTGGATTTTCATGGGTTATCCTTTTTGACCATTGACCACAGACTATGGACGATTTTATGGTCTATGGTCTATCGTCCAAGAGATTATTTCTTCTTCGCCGAATTCAATGCCGCCGCTTCACAGATCAATTCTTTCAATGCGGCTTCATCTATCTTTGAATTTTCAGTAAGGTCAATTCCGCGCGAGCCTTTGGCTTCGAGACCCGCATTGAATAACTTCTTCGGGTCTTTCAATGATGCGCCTTTGAAGAAATTTAATTTCACATGGTCTTTGAAAATCCCAGCCGCTACGACATTGCCTTTGCAAACGAAAACAGCAGTTCCCCATTTCCACTCTTCTGAAAGATCGGGCGAGGCGGAAAGGATCAACTTTCTCAA
>JADLCG010000229.1 GCA_020847355.1 Anaerolineales bacterium
CCGCCACGCCGCCAGTTCTTTCGCCAGCCGAGAAAATCAAGCGCGTGATCATCATCACCTTTGACGGAATGCGCGCCGACGCAGTTGAAGCCGCGCCCATGCCGAACTTAATGATGATGATGCAAAACGGCGCGTACACGCTCAAAGCGCGGACGATCAACTATGCCGTGACCTTGCCCGCGCACGCCTCCATGATTTCCGGGTTATGCCAAAGCAAGCATGGCGTGGATTGGGACGTAGTTACTTATTACAAAGGCTATTCCAAAGGCGTGGATATATTTGACGAAGCGCACGCCGCCGGCTTAAAAACGGTGATGGTCGTCAATAAAGAAAAAATGCGCCAACTCGCCGAGCCAGAAACAACGGACGTATTCACCATCGCTTACGGCGTGGAAACTACGATTATGAAAACCGCCATTGCAGAAGTGGAAAAAGGCTTTGATCTGATGTTCATCCACTTTGGCAGTCCAGATGCGCGCGGACATAAATACGGCTGGATGTCTGATTCTTATCTCAAGGCTTTACGCAATGGCGATCAAGCTTTGGGTTTGTTGCTCGAGGCTTTGAAGAAAGACAACCTGCAAGATAGCACGCTGATCATCGTCACCGCCGATCATGGCGGGCATGAGCGCGGACATGTCGGCACAGTGATTCAGGATTTGCTCATCCCCTGGGTGGCGTATGGCGCTGGCGTCACTCCCGGCGAGATAACCAACCCAGTCAGCATTATGGATACCGCCCCAACTGTCGCCTACGCTTTGGAATTACCATCCCAACCCGAATGGGATGGACTTCCCGTTTATCAGGCGTTTAGTTTGTTCCCTGAAGAAATTCACGGACCGAAAATTTGCAAATAAAAAAAAGAGACGATTGTAGATTGAACTGAAGACAACCGTCTCTTTTTTATCAACTTGTTTCTACTTTATGGACCCGGCGTTCCAGGGGTGTCTGTTGGGCTTAGCGTAAGCGTATCTGTTGGGGTCGCTGTAGCCACCGGTATCGTTGGCGTGGGTGTCGCGGGCGTAACGACAATCGCGCTGGTATTGGTTGGCGTAACTGTGCTCGCGGCTGGGGTTCCGGTCGCTCCGCCGACTTTGATCACGACGGTCAGCGAATCGCCAAATTGTTGCGCCGAATCATTTTGCAAACGCCATGTGCCTTGAATATTATTCGCCGAGGCAGTTGTAGGCGCGATCAGCGCTACGGAAATTTCCAAAGATTGCCCGGGCGCCACAGTCTTGCCGATGGGCGTGGCTTTTCCGCCCATCAATTCCCCGCTAATGAACACAAGCTGATAGGTCGCGCTCCAGGTACAGGTCCCAGCGTTCGAGATGCGCCAAGTTTTAGTGAACGCTCCGCCGGGCGCAACCACAGTCCCATCGGGAATGGTCACATCCGCCATGTACACCGCGTTATCGCATTTTGTGACGGGGATTGAAGCCGGCGTAATGGTAGCGAATGTCGTTGGCGGCAGACCCAGCGTCGGGCTGGAAAGCGGCGTAACTGTCGCCGTGGGCGTAAGCGCTGCCGTGTTTGGAGTCGCGCTTGATAAAGCGGCTTGCAAAGTTGATTCCTGCGCCGCAAAAGTTAAAGCCGCGCTGGTATAAGCTAAATTAATTACGTCAGTCGTATCGCTCTTTTTACCGCGAAAGGCAAAGATCAGCGTGATAATGCCCGCGATTAAAAATATGCCCACCAACCCCCACAAAATTAATGGGCGCGACGATTCTTTTCTCAAATTCATATCTATCTCCTTTTTGCTAAAGCGGATTATAGCCCGAAGAAATTGAAAGCGTTGAATCGTTTCGCCTACGACTCCCCTACTCTTCATCTATTATTTCTAATCTTCCATTCATCTTGCCGAGCGAAATTAAATGACGTTTGCAAAATATATTCGTGTAAAATTGAGCAATGCTCATTTACGATCTAGATTTCCCAACGCTGGCAGATACATTAAAAGAATGGAACGAACCAGTTTATCGCGCCAAGCAAATTTGGCAAGGCTTATATCAACACCTTTACGCTTCGCCCGAACAATTTACAAATTTATCTAAACCTTTGCGCGAAAAACTTACGGAGCGCTTTTCCTTCTCCGCGTTTGAAGTGCATACATGCCGCGATTCGTCCGATGGTTACACCCAAAAGACGCTCTTTCAACTGCCGGATAAACGCTTGATCGAAACAGTTCTAATGCGCTATGGCGACCCAGCCGACGATCACGAAAATTCGCATCAGCGTGTACGCAATACGCTCTGTATTTCCACGCAGGCGGGGTGCGCGATGGGTTGCGTATTTTGCGCCACCGGACAAATAGGCTTTCAACGTCACCTTTCCAGCGGCGAAATTTGCGCGCAGGTTTTATATTATGCGCGCCGCTTAAAAGCGGAAAACGAAACAGTGACAAACGTTGTGCTAATGGGCATGGGCGAACCGTTTCATAATTATGAAAATACGTTAGCGGCAATTGATCGGCTGAATGATTCAAACGGCTTCAACTTTGGGGCGCGAAGATTTACAATTTCAACAGTCGGCTTGGCTCCGCAAATCAAACGCTTTGCCGACGAACAGCGGCAAGTCAATTTGGCGATCTCTTTGCATGAAGTTGAAGACGATAAACGCCTTGCAATTATGCCGATTACGAAAAAATATAAAATTGACGAAGTCCTTTCAGCTTGCAAATATTACATTGATAAAACGCATCGCCGCGTGACCTTTGAATGGGCGTTGATCTACGGCGTGAATGACACGCCTGAAATTGCCAAAAAACTGGCGCAACGCCTTAAAGGGTTGATGTGCCATGTGAATGCCATCCCCCTCAACCCCACCACTGGTTATCAGGGCAAAGCGACGGATCGTCAGCGCGCGAACCAATTCAAGGAAACGCTGGAGCAGGCTGGAGTTCCGTGTACGATCCGTATGCGCCGCGGGATTGATATTCAGGCGGGGTGCGGTCAGTTGGCTGGTTCTGTTTTAGCGGAATAATTTTATTAATAATGAATAGTAGCATAGGTATATTTTGGCTACACGAAATAGATAATGGTCACTTATTCACTAATTAAACGCTGGCTTAGATCGTTTCTTGTCAGAACATCTTAAGTACAGTATAGTCAGCGCTTGTGAAATTAAATTTTAAACGGTGAGATTACATGGAATCAGAACAAAACCAAACTTGGCTTACCCGCCCAATTCACCCGGCTTTTCCAGCTATCACAAATGAAGTTGTGATTTTTGTAATCATAATTTTATTGGCTTTCGCCACGCGCTTTTTCAAACTCGAAGACCGCGTGATGAGTCACGATGAAAGCCTGCATACTTATTTTTCATGGCTTTTATATCGCGGTCAGGGTTACCAGCATTCGCCAATGATGCACGGACCGTTTCAGTTTCACATCCTCGCGCTAGCTTACTTTCTGTTTGGCGCGACTGATTTCACAGCGCGCATTCCCTCGGTCTTATTCAGCATTGCAACCGTTGCAATGGTTTGGTCGTGGCGAAAATATCTAGGTCAATGGGGAGCGTTAATCGCCGGACTTTTGCTGGTCATCTCGCCTTACATGCTGTATTACGGGCGTTACGTTCGTAACGAATCATTCGTCGCTTTTTCAGGTATGCTCATGCTCTATGCGGTCCTTCGGCATCTGGAATTGGGCGGCAAAAAATATTTATTTCTGCTGGCTGGCGCGCTGGCATTACATTTCACTTCAAAAGAGACATCGTACATTTACGTTGCCGAATTATTGATTTACCTCGCCGTTTATTTTTTCGCAAAAATCACGCGCAAACCGTGGCGCGAAAATCTTTCGGATTATCGCGCTTTTGTCATTTTGCTTTCGGTTGCAGTTCTGCTAGCGGGCGCGACGGTTGGCTTCGGGTTATACACGCGAGATGCGACTCATGCCTCAGGGACGGCGACAATTGCGCCTGCCGATCCAGCCAACCCGACGCCTCAAGCCGCTCTTCAAAGCGCCTCGTCGCTCGCCGTCATGCTTCTGGCTACGGCGACTTTACTAACCTTGATCTCCGCGGGGTTCTTCTGTGTGCGCGGCTACACTTGGCAAAGATTGCGCGTCGAGCGGTCGTTTGATTTGCTGATGGTGGCTGGGACGATCGTCCTGCCTTTGCTCGCGCCATTTCCGATCAATCTGGTTGAGAAACAATACAACTTGGTCATCCCCACTACCTTTGAAGAGATCCAAACTTTGGATCCAAAAGCCATGCTGATCATCGGCATTTTCTTAATCCTAATGTTCGCAATTGCAGTCGTCATTGGTCTGTTTTGGAATTCGGAGATGTTCCTAAAGACTGCCGCGATCTTCTGGATACCGTATGTCGTTCTATATACGACCTTCTTCACCAACAGCGCCGGCTTTTTTACCGGCACAATCGGCTCGCTCGGCTATTGGATCGTTCAACAAGATGTTAATCGCGGAAGCCAGCCATGGTTTTATTATTTGCTGGTGCAAATCCCTGTTTACGAGTTCCTGCCGGCGCTTGGCTTTATCCTCGCTTTATTCATCGGCGTTCCAAAGTTGATCAAAGTCTCAAAGCTATCTTTAGAAGAGACTAACTTAGAAGAGACTAACTTAGAAGAGACTAACGAGGAATCGGTTTACGAAATTTCAAATGCTCAATTGAGCGAACAAAAAAACTTCTTCAATACGTTTAGTCTGTTGGCGTATTGGAGCGTAATGAGTTTCATCGCCTTCACGTTCGCCGGCGAAAGGATGCCCTGGCTCACAGTGCACATGACCTTGCCATTGATTCTGATCACCGGCTGGGCTTTGGGACAAATAATCGAGCGCACAGATTGGAATGCCTTGCGGGAAAATCGCGCGGCGCTGACCATAGGCGTAATTATTATTTTCATCGCCAGTTTGTCCAGCACATTGATCGCCTTCTACGGTCCCACTCCCCCATTTCAAGGTAAAGAGATCGCCCAACTCCAAGCGACGAACGCTTTCATCCTGCCATTCATCGCCATGTGGCTCAGCCTGATTGGCGCCGTTTATCTACTGCGCGATTGGACGTTCAGCATGGTCAACCGCGTCTTCGTCCTCACCTTCTTTGCATTTCTCGCAGTATTAACCGGCAGAGCCGCGTTCCGCGCTTCTTATATCACTTATGATCAAGCAACGGAATTTCTTGTCTACGCGCATGGCGCGACGGGGATCAAGGAAATCATCCAGCAGGCGAAAGAGATCTCGGAAAGGACTACCGGCGGCATGGGCATTGCTTTAGCCTACGACGCCAGCGCGCCAGACACCGGCGTTTCTTGGCCCTTCGTTTGGTATCTGCGCGATTTCACTAATCAAAGAACTTTCGATCAGCCTACGCGCGCTTTACGTGAATCTACTATCATCATCGTAGATCAGAAAAATTTCGATAAAATTGAAGCGGCAATTGGACCCGGCTACTATCGCACGGACTACATCCGCATGTGGTGGCCCATGCAGGATTATTTCAACCTCGTCAGCGACCGCGACCCTACAGAACCTTTCCCAGAAGATTACAAATGCAGTGGTTTATTGAGCTTTTTGAAATTGAGGAAGACGAAGGATTATTCCAATTTCTGTGAAGGCTTCACCGACCCCGCCATTCGCGCCGGACTCATCCAAATTTGGCTCAATCGCGATTACACGCGCTACGCTCAAGCCAAAGATCGGCAGGACCTAACCGTCGCTACTTGGCAACCTTCCAATGGAATGCGCATGTATATTAAGTCTGATGTCGCTTCGCAAATTTGGAATTATGGCATTGTCGAAAACTCGCAAACTGAAACGCAAGTAGATCCAACCGAAGGCAAATTCGTCGTTATCCCTGCAGACGTGCAATTAAGCGGCATGCAAGCCGATTCAATCCCGTTGAACGCGCCGCGCTCATTAGCGTTCGCCAGCGATGGCACATTCTATGTTGCCGATTCGCGCAACAATCGCGTCCTCCATTTGAATCAAGCTGGAGACATACTCCACGTTTGGGGCACATTTGCAGACGGGACGAATATACCCATCGGCAACGGGACATTCAACGAGCCGTGGGGCATCGCCGTTGGACCTGACGGCTCAGTCTATGTGACTGACGTTTGGAATCACCGCATTGAAAGATTCACAGCCACAGGTAAGTTCTTGAAAGCCTGGGGTTATTTCGGTCAGGGCGAAGCGCCAGAAGCATTTTACGGACCGCGCGGTTTAGCGACCGATTCCGCTGGACGAGTCTACGTCACGGATACGGGCAACAAACGCGTGGTAGTCTTTGACGCAAACGGAAACGCCCTCGCCGAGTTTGGCGGCGCAGGCTATGAGCCCGGTCAATTTGACGAACCCGTTGGCATTACCGTAGATAAAAACGGAACAGTCTATGTAGTTGATACTTGGAATCAGCGCGTACAAACTTTTAGACCGCAAGAAAGCGACGGGCAACTTAGCTTCGTTCCAGATAAACAATGGGATGTGTACGGTTGGTTCGGGCAATCCGTAGATAACAAACCTTTTATCGCGGTGAACGATCAGCTACACGTCTTTATCACCGATCCAGAAGGCTATCGCGTGATGGAGTTTGACCCGAACGGAACGCTCATTCGCACTTGGGGCGAATATGGCGAAACCGAAACGCAGTTCGGTCTGGCTTCCGGCATCGCCGTTGACCCAGAAGGACATGTATGGGTCACGGATAGTTTCTTCAATCGGATTTTACGGTTCACCCTACCTTAATCGCAAACAGAGCAGAGGATAATTTCCCTGCTCTGTTTTTTTGCGGTGGTATAATGCCGTTGCTTTTTTAATTCAAATACTTGTCAAGGGAAACTAATGAAACTTCACGAATACCAATCTAAAACTATTTTTTCAAAATATGGCATTCCGATTCCAAAGGGGCGCGTTGCCGCCACTCCGCAAGAAGCGAAGCAAATTGCAGACGAACTCGGCGGGCGCGTCGTCGTCAAGTCGCAAGTGCTGGTAGGCGGAAGAGGCAAAGCGGGCGGCGTAAAGCTCGCCAATAATTCCATCGAAGCCGAGCAACTCGCCACGCAAATTTTGGCAATGGAAATCAAAGGCTTGCCAGTTCGCAAAGTGCTGATTGACGAAGCCTCCGCAATTGATCAAGAAATTTATTTCGCAATCACCGACGACCGTTCGGCGAAACGTCCGGTCATCATCGCTTCTGCCGCTGGCGGCGTGGATATTGAGGAAGTCGCTCATAAAAATCCGGAAAAGATCGTCAAAGTCCATATTGATCCACTGCTCGGAATGCGCGAATACATTGCGCGAGACGTGGCATTGGCGATAGATTTACCCCGCGAATATTGGCGCGATTTCACTAAGCTTGCCATGAATTTATATGAAGTCTATAAAAAATCAGACGCCAGCCTGGCGGAAATCAATCCGTTAGTGATCACTAAGGATAAAAAATTAGTCGCGTTGGACGGCAAAATGCTGATTGACGATAACGCGCTCTTCCGCCAACCGGAAATCAACGAAATGCGCGATACCGACGCAGACGCGCCTTCTGAAATTGAAGCGCGCAAATACGGGCTTTCATTTATCAAACTGGAAGGCAATATCGGCTGTATGGTCAACGGCGCAGGTTTGGCAATGACCAGCATGGATGTGATCAAACTCTTCGGGGGCGAACCAGCCAACTTCTTAGATGTAGGCGGCGGAGCCAGTTCCGAAAAAGTCGCCGCGGCAATGCGCATCATCCTCACCGATCCCAACGTCAAAGCCATCCTCTTCAACATCTTTGGCGGCATCACCCGCTGTGATGAAGTGGCGCACGGCATCTTGAAAGCGATGGATGAAGTCAAGCCAAAAATCCCGATGGTTGTGCGCTTGGTTGGAACCAACGCCGAAGAAGGGCGCAAATTGCTCGAAAGCGCAAACATGATTACCGCAGAAACCCTCGCCGACGCGGCGAAGAAATCTGTCGAAGCCGCGAAGAAAGGGAAATAAAGATGAGCGTTTTAGTTGATAAAAATACCCGCCTGCTCGTGCAAGGCATTACCGGACATGAAGGTTTATTTCACACAACCCAAATGGCGGCTTATTCAGATATTGTGGTCGGCGGCATAACCCCCGGCAAAGGCGGCGAATGGGTTTTAGACGGCAAACTTCCGGTCTTCGATTCGGTCAAGCAAGCTAAAGAATCTACCGACGCCAACGCCAGCATCATTTTCGTCCCTGCGCGTTTCGCCCCAGACGCAATTCTTGAGGCGGCCGATGCGGGCATTCCGCTGATCATTTGTATTACTGAAGGCGTCGCCGTTCAAGATATGATGCGCGTCCGCAGTTATTTAGATCAAAAGAAAGTCCGTTTGATCGGACCCAACTGCCCGGGCTTATTGACTCCCGGCGAAGCTAAAGTTGGCATTATCCCCGGCAATATCGCCATCCCCGGCAACGTGGGCGTAGTCTCCCGCTCTGGCACGCTGACTTACGAAGTACTCTATGCGATGAAGAATCTGGGCATGGGCGCCTCTACTTGCGTGGGCATCGGCGGCGATCCAGTCAACGGGACGAACTTTACCGACGTGCTGGAAATGTTCGAGAACGACACCAAAACCGAAAAGGTCATTATGATTGGCGAAATCGGCGGAAGCGAAGAAGAACGCGCCGCAGATTACATCCGCACCAAAATGACCAAACCTGTCGCCTCATTCATCGCCGGACAAACCGCCCCTCCCGGAAAACGCATGGGCCACGCCGGAGCGATCATCGAAGGCGGCGCCGGCACAGCCGCCGATAAAATCAAAGCCCTAGAAGCCGCCGGCGTCAAAGTCGCCAAGCATCCCGAAGAAATTCCAACTTTGTTTTAATCCGCTGAGCAAAAATTAAATATTGAGAGCCGCCTAATTAGGCGGCTCTCAAATTAAACCTCAAACAATTATTTTTTATTCGCGTCAATATAAGCGACGGCTTCGCCGACTGTGGTAATCTTCTGAGCGGCTTCGTCAGAGATTTCCGCGCCAAATTTATCCTCAAAAGCCATGATCAGCTCAACCAAGTCGAGCGAATCAGCTTCAAGATCTTCACGGAAACGAGCTTCGGGCGTAATCTTCGCCTCGTCCGCGCCGAGTAAATCCTTTACAATTGCTTTCAGTTCGGTATATGTGTCAGACATGACAGCCTCCATTTTAAATTTTTTAGCTGGCTTATTTTAACCGCTCTAAAGAGCGTGTCAAGCCAGCAATTTCAATCACAGGAACACTGCCCCATGCCAAAAGTTGCGCCGATAGACCAAAGAAAAGCCGATCACCTCAAAATCAATCTAGAACAGGATGTCCGCTCTGCGCTGACCAGCGGCTTAGAAGCCTACCGCTTCACCCACGAAGCCCTGCCAGAACTGGATTTGAAGCGCATCAACCCCAGCCTCAGCCTGTTCGGCAAACTGTTACAGTCTCCCATCCTGATCAGTTCCATGACCGGCGGCACAAACGAAGCCGAGACGATCAATTTGCATCTCGCAGAAGCCGCGCAAGAATGCGGCATTGCCATGGGCGTCGGCTCGCAACGCGCCGCCATTGAGCGCCCCGAACAAGTCAAAACATTCCAAGTCAGAAGAGTAGCGCCTGATATTCTATTATTTGCAAACCTCGGCGCCGTCCAATTCAATTACAACTACGGCGTGGACCAATGCCGCAAAGCCGTAGAGATGATCCAAGCGGACGCGCTCTACCTGCACCTCAATCCGCTTCAAGAAGCCGTGCAAGACGCGGGCGATACAAACTTCGCGGGCTTGGCGAAAAAGATTGAAGAAGTCTGTAAAAAAATCGAAGTTCCAGTAATTGCCAAAGAAGTCGGCTGGGGCATCTCGGAACGCACTGCCAAGTTGTTAGCCGATTGCGGCGTCCAAGCTATTGACGTGGCTGGCGCCGGCGGCACGAGTTGGTCGCAAGTTGAGATGTATCGCGCGCCAGATGAATTCACCCGCCAACTCGCGGCAACCTTTGTCGGCTGGGGCATTCCAACCGCAGAAGCGCTTCTCAACGTCAAAAGAGCCGCGCCAAATCTCAAAGCCTTCGCCTCCGGCGGAATCAAAGACGGTTTAGATATCGCCAAATGCGTGGCGCTCGGCGCAGAACTCGGCGGCATGGCTGGAAAATTCCTCAAAGCCGCCGCAGTTTCAACCGAACAAACCGTAGAATTGATCAAACTGACCAAACGTCAAATTGAAGTCAGCATGTTCGCCTGCGGGGCGGAAAATCTAGCGAGCTTACGCAATGAAAAACTGTTCAAGCTATAAGCGTTGTTATAATTCTCGAAAGGTCACAAACATCCATGCTCAGCGCTAAAAAAACTTTCTTCTTCACGCTAATCGTTTTCCTGCTCGTCAGTTGCGCGCAAGCCCCAAAAGAATTAGCCCCGCTTCAGGCTGGCTTTCGCTATTCATCCTATGGACCGCCCTACAACCCAGGTCCCGAATATTGGGCTTCTACCGGCGAACAGATGGCGGCAAAATTCAAAAACGCAACTCCCTCCGCGTTATGGATCGTCGGCATCATCAACGACGACGGCGTATATCTCAACTTCGATTGCACAGCCAAAGATCCAAAGATCCGTTGTAGCTTTGCAGACATTAACGAAAAAACGCTGACCCTCTTCGACGAAAAAGGTTATCAAGTTTGGCTACAAGTGGAACCCGGCAACGCCAACATGGACGAATTGATCGAAATCATCCTCAATAAATATAAACATCACCCCAGCATTGTCGGCTTCGGCGTGGATGTCGAATGGTACAAATCCACAAACGGGCCGCAAGGCGAGCCGATCACAGATGAACTTGCCAAAGATTGGGTTACAGCAATACGCAAAATCAACCCCAATTATTATCTCTTCCTCAAACATTGGGACGCAGAATGGATGCCGCCCACCTACCGCGACGGTATCGTCTTCATAGACGACAGCCAACAATTTGAATCCTTCGAGCAATTGATAGATGAGTTTTCCGCTTGGGGTAAAAAATTTGAACCAGCGCCCGTCGGCTTTCAATACGGCTACCCGGCGGATAAAAAATGGTGGAGCAAACTCCAAGACCCGCCCGCCGAAATTGGTCAAGCCGTTTTAGAGCGCGCGCCAAATACAATCGGCTTGTTCTGGGTAGATTTCACTTTGTTCGATATTTTTCCTCCGCAATAAAGCCGAAAGTTATCTGTGAAGAATGCGTTCAAAAGAGATTAAGTATTTAGGAACTGGACTCGGCATTGGCATCGCGCTAATGACGTTGATCCTCGGCTCGGCGTTTCTCATCCCCGGCGTGCGCAACCGCCTCTTGACTCAGCCTGAGCCTGCTTCAGCGCCAATGGCATTACCTCCGCTTCAAATCAATTCCGCTACCAACCCCGTAGCGCTTGAGAACAGCCCAACGCCAAGCGTGATCTTAAGCGCCCCTGAAATTAGCACAGCTACCTCCATGCCGTTCATCGAGAACACAAGCGTTCCAACTTTTACATTCACGCCCACGCTCTCCCCCGCCGAGCTAGAACTCGCCAACGGCGGACTCGTCCTCAGCGGTCCGCTTTCCAGAGAGCAACAACTCAATTTATACAACGCCGCCCTGACCTTCATTGCGCCCACCTACGCAGAAAGCAAAAAGATGTCAGTCGCCATCAACGGCTTGCGCTTCTCAGACCCCAGCACAACCTGCGGACCGTTATCGCTCGCGATCTTGCAAAGAGCCGGAATCGTCAGCGCAGAAAACGCGCCGCACGATTTCTTTCTGATCAACCCAGATAACGGCTTAGATCGTCAAAAGCTTGAAAAAGTTTTCCCTAATGAACTTTACGTCAACACGCGCTATAAAATCAAACTCAATCAAGTCAACTGGCTCGCTCAGCCTTTGATGCCCGGAGATTTTCTTTATATCTACGCGGGCGAAGAAGGTAATTTTGAACACATGCTCGTCGTCAGCAGAGTCGATTCGGCTGGGCGCGCATACGCAGTCACCAATTACAATACTGAGCAAGGTTTCGTCATCAACGAAGCCTTGCTCTACGATCCGTCCGACCCAACGGCTGGGCTTTTCGCCCAATGGACTAAGAAAAAGGAGCAATTGCTTGGCTCTACCGGCTTTGCCGGCTACGAGCTTTGGCGGCACAATTAATCAAAAACACTATGTCAGAGCAAAAAATCACAACCATCATCTTCGATTTTGGCGGCGTATTACTCAAATGGAATCCGCACAATATTTATCAAAGCTACTTTCCGAATCAACCTGCGGCGATTGACAGTTTTTTAGCCGAGATCAATTTCATGGAATGGAACGCCCAACAAGATAAGGGCCGCCCATTTATGGAAGGCAACGCCATTTTAGCCAGTCAATTTCCTCAATACAAGGAACTGATCTACGCTTATTATGAAAATTGGGAAAAATGTATTGACGGACAAATAGACGGAAGCGTTGAAATTCTACGCCGATTAAAAGCGCGCGGTTATTTTATGTACGGCTTAAGCAATTGGTCTGCGGAAACTTTTCCAACTGCTTATAAAAAATATCCTTTCTTCAAATTGCTGGATGATTACGTGCTTTCCGGCGACGTGAAATTAATCAAACCCGAAGCGGAGATTTTCCGCTATGCGTTAAAGAAATTCGGCAAAGCCGCCGAGGAATGTTTGTTCATTGACGATTCCGAACCAAACATCCGCGCCGCAAAAACGCTGGGCTTCCAAACTGTGCATTTTCAATCTGCCGCACAACTACAAACCGAATTATCCAAACTCCGCCTTCTATAAATAACGAGGTAAAAAACATGGCATTAAAGCGCTTCATCGCAACCGCATTACCCGAAATTGAAAATGAACTCCAAACACAAATCGCCAGATTAGATCATGCGCGCTTAAACCTGTTCCATGAAATGCTCACCTATCACATGGGCTGGACAGGCGCAGGCGCGGGCGCCGAAGCCACGGGCAAGCGCATCCGTCCGATTCTGGTTTTGTTAGCAGTCGCTTCCTGTGGCGCAGATTGGCAAATTGGTCTGCCAGCCGCCGCCGCAGTGGAATTACTGCACAACTTTAGTCTAGTCCATGACGATGTGCAGGATAACTCGGACAAACGCAGGAATCGCTCAACAGTTTGGAAAAAATGGGGCGTGCCGATGGCGATCAATGTGGGAGACGCTTTATTTGTGCTGGCTAATCAAGCCGTTTTAGATTTGGAAAAAGCGCTCCCTGCCGCAACTGTGGCACGCGCGGCTTCCATTTTAAATGAAGCCTGCCTCGACTTAACCCGCGGACAATACCTTGATATGTCCTACGAAGAACGCTTTGATCTAAAGATAGAAGATTACTGGCCCATGATCGGCGGGAAAACTTCCGCCTTGCTTGCCGCCTGCACACAGATGGGCGCATTGATCGGCGGCGCAGACGAGCCGACGCAACAGAATTACCGTCAATTCGGGCATCATCTGGGGTTGGCTTTCCAAGTGCAAGACGATCTGCTTGGCATTTGGGGAGACGAGAAAATAACCGGAAAATCCGCTGCGAGCGATCTGACGGAAGGCAAAAACTCCCTGCCGGTATTGTTCGCCTTAGAGAAAAACGCCGAATTTGCAAAGCGCTGGCGGCAAGGTCCAATTGGCGCTGAGGAAGTTGGCGAAATTGCGGCAGTGTTGGAACGCGAAGGCGCGAGAACCTTTGCGCTGGAGGCTTCACAGAAAGAGACGGACAAAGCGCTAGGCTTTTTAGAGCAAGCCCAGCCTGCGGGCGCGGCGGGCGAAGCCCTGCTTGAGTTGGCAAAAATGCTCTTGAAACGCGAGCAGTAACTGGTCAAAAATGGGGCGTTTCATTCGTTCTCCTTGACATACGTTTTTAGGCTATCGTATAATCCAAGAAGTTCATCAAGCGGGTGTAGTTCAGTGGTAGAACGCTTGCTTCCCAAGCAAGATATCGTGGGTTCGAGTCCCATCACCCGCTCATAAAGTTGAGGATACATCGCTTTCCTCGACTTTTTTTTCATAGCATCTGTAAGGTTGCTGTTATGTCCATTTTTTCGACCAGCAAGTAAAATTCGTTTATTGGAGGAGCTTTCATGTTAGAGGATGCGAAAGGCACGATCCTGTACGTTGAAGACAACCCTGATAATCGAAACTTGATCCGCAGGGTCTTGAATTCAGAGGGGTATGCCGTGGTGGAGGCGATCAACGCCGACCAGGCGATTAGCAAGTTGGAAAGCGAAACGATCAACTTGATCTTGATGGATATCAATATGCCAGACATGGACGGCTATACATTGACCGCTAAGATTAAAGGTATTCAAAAATTCAATAAAATCCCCATCGTTGCCGTGACGGCAAACGTAATGCGCGGCGACCGTGAAAAATCGTTGGATGCTGGTTGCGATGGCTATATTCAAAAACCAATTGATATTGATATTCTCGCCCAGCAAATTGAGCGATTTTTAACAAGGAGTTCAAATGTCTGATCCTGATTCGGCAATTTCTGACACGCAACCAATCCGCAAGCTGAACATTCCGAAAGACGCGGCAGTTTTGGTGGTGGAAGATAACGTCTCCAACTTTGTGCTGATCGCGCGCATGCTGGGTTATTTAGGCATTCATTGCGAGTGGAAGACCTCCGGCTACGAAGTGGTTGAATATGCCGATACGCTCCCCCGCCTTGACTTGATTCTGATGGACATCCGCTTGCCGTATGAAGATGGCTACGGCGCTTTGAAAAAGATTCGCGCTTCAGAAAGATTCAAGGCGATCCCCATTGTGGCGGTCACTGCCGAAGCCAGCGCCGAGCAAATGACCAAGGCGCGCGATTCCGGGTTTGACGGTTTTCTCGGCAAGCCGCTGGACCCCGATCGTTTTCCCGATCAAATTCGTCGTATCTTAAACGGAGAGCCCGTTTGGGAATTTAGTTAGCGTGTAACTATGAACGAGAAAAAATTGACGCCCGCGCTTGAGACCTCACCAAAAAAATTTAAGGGCAGTCTAGCTAGAAGACTCGTTGGAACGCTCTTAATTTTTATCCTTCTCCCGTTATCTTTATTGGCAGGAGCGGCGTATTATCGCGCGCACGATCTGTTGCGCGAGCAAGCTATCAGTCAAACTAAAGAGCTTTTAGTCGCTCAACTTGGCGCGGTAGATAAAGAAATTCAACAGAAACAAGCGGGGTTGCAACGCCTACTGGCTAGCAATGACTTTGCCATTCTCACGGAACTTGCCTTGCACGCCAATCCTTCGGGTTCGGGGTTTGAGGAAATTCGCAAAAGCGTGATCGGCGAATTCAAAACCTTGAACGACAATCAAAAGGCATTAGCGTTTGACCAGTTCATCATTATGGATACAGACGGCAACGTCAAGGTCGCCAGTCAACCCAAATGGCAGGGTCAAAAGATCGCCGATCTAACTTTTCTGAAAAATATTACGCCGGAAAATCCGTCTGTTATTTCTTATTCGCTGGCGCCGCTTTTTGAAAATCAATTCTCCTTATTGACCGTGCTTGAATATAAAACTTCCATCGGCGGCTCTTCGCTTGGCTACATCATCGGCGTTACCGAATCCGCTCAAATGGAAGAAGTTCTGCGTCCAATCCACGCACTCTCGCCATTGGCTAGCGCTTATTTCATCCTCCCAACCGGCGAATTTATTTCTATTGATTCGGAATCCAGCGATTTCAAGCGCATGGGGACGGTGTCTCAATCCCAACAGGAAATTTTACCTCCCGCGCTCGCCGAACTCCAACAAACGAATAATTTGAACCCGCAGTCGTATGAAGTGAGTTTGGCGAACGGCGCCAACACGCTGACTCAACTACAGTGGTTTCCAGCCATGCACACGGGAGTGGCGATCAGCGTAGATACAAATACAGTCTATGGCGGGCTGAATAGCCTCGCCTCGTTCATCATCTGGCTGGTGCTGATCGTTTTACTAGCCACCAGTTTGATTATTTTCTTTGCAATTAGCCGCATCACCAAGCCGCTACGCAGTTTGGCAAACATCACAACTCAATTTGCCGAAGGCAGTTGGGATAGTCGCGCAGTCGTTCAAAGCGAAGATGAGGTTGGCTTACTCGCCAATTCATTCAACCAGATGGCGGACGAACTAAGCCGCACGCACCGCTCTTTAGAGAATACGGCGGATGCGCGCGCACGGCAAATCCGCACTGCCGCAGAAGTGGCTCAAAATATCACGTCGTTCACTAAATTGAGCGATGTGCTTAATCAAACGGTTGAATTGCTGGTCGAGCAGTTTGACTTATATCAAGCCAGCATTTTCCTCGCGGATGCGAGCGGTAAGAACGTGGAGTTTAAAACCGGGTCTGGGCCAGCAACTCAGCGTCTGAAAGAGCAAAAATATCAAGTCGCAGTCGGCTCCGCTTCAATTATCGGCTGGGTGTGCGCGAACAATCAAGCGCGCATTACCTCCCGCGCTCAGGATGAACAAGATCAAATCAAAAGCGAATTACTGGCTGAAGCGCGCTCGGAAGCCACCGCCCCAATTTCAATTGGGAATCTCATGCTCGGCGCATTGGATATTCAAAGCGCGCAGGCAGAAGCCTTTACTGACGAAACCATCATCATGCTCCAAACGCTGGCGAGTCAGGTGGCGACTGCAATTCAAAATAGCGGATTGAGCGAAGCCAGTCAAGTCAACTTCAATGAACTTTCACGGCTATACCGCGCCAGCCGCTTGATCGCAAAAGCCAGCAATGAAAATGAGATTTTACAAATCAGCGCAGAAGCCCTGGAAGAAGCGCCATATACGGCATTTTTGTTGGAAGTAGCGTCCGATCAAATCCGCCTTGTGCGTCCTTCAAATATTAGCGCCGCTTCTGTTCTACAAAAAATTCCGCGTTCGGTCAATATTCCGCCGGATGAGATTCAGCAAGCGCTGGCTAACGGCTCGCTGATCACTTCGGAGATGGTCGAACTTCCGTCTGTAATTCACACGTTCATCGGCTCGCTTGGGCTTGCTTCCATCGCTCTGCTTCCCATCAGAAAAGCTGACGAACTCTCTGCTGTTTTAGTCGTCGGCTCCAGCGAAGCAAAAGCGAGCAACGCATTCATCCAGCCTTATGAAAACCTTGCAGACCTAATTTCGATCAGTCTGGAAAAAGCCGACGCTGAATATCAAACAAAACGACACCTCAAAGAAGTAGAGTCTCTGGCGCTAATTAGCGAAGCGATCTCAACTTCTTCTGACTTATCCAACTTCTTTAGCGTTTTGCACGATAAAATCAAACAGGTCGTGGGCGATTTTAGCTTCGTCGTTTCGCTCTATGACGAGAAGAACGACACGATCAGCGTCCCCTTTAGCTACGAAAACGGCAAATTGCTTTCGTTTGACGCATTTCCACGCGGCGAAGGGCTGACTTCAATCCTGCTCCGCACGCGCCAGCCTTTGATGCTATTAGAAAATACAGAAGCGAGAGTGATCGAACTCGGCGCAAAAGTTCAGGGACGTTTGCCAAAATCTCTCATGGGCGTGCCTTTGCTCGTCCAAAACAAGGCAATTGGCGCGTTACTGCTTCAAGATATTGAGCATGAAAACGCTTTTACCAACGACAATTTGATCTTCTTTACTACTTTAGCTAGTCAAGTTGCCGGCGTAGTGAATAACGTCCGCTTGTTGGAAGAAAGCAACCAGCGCGCCTTGCAATTGGAAACCGCCGCAGAAATTGCGCGCGACATCAGCGGCTCTTTGAATTTGGACGAACTGCTGATCAAAGCCGTAAATTTAATTTACGAACGCTTTGAGTTTTATCATGCCGCAGTTTTCTTAAAAGACTTATCTTCTGAATTTGCCGTCATCCGCGAAGCGACCGGCGACGCTGGCGCGCAACTGAAACGCGCTGGACACAAGATCGGCGTTGGCTCAAAATCAATTGTCGGGTTTGTAAGCGGGCGCGGCGAGCAACTCGTCGTCAACGATACCGCCAAAGACGCGACCTACTACGCCAACCCGATGCTCCCGGACACCCGCGCAGAAGCCGCCTTCCCGCTCAAAGTTGGCGACCGTATCTTGGGCGTGCTAGACGTACAAAGCACAAAAGCCTACGCTTTTACAGAGGACAGTCTCAAAAGTTTACAGATCCTTGCGGATCAAATAGCGATTGCAGTGGTCAATACGGAATTATTTGCCGAGACGCAAGAACACCTTTCACAACATCGCCTGCTCCACCACATCACCACAACTGCGGCGTCAGGCACTACGTTGGAAGAAGCGCTTGAGAGCGCCGTCACCGGCTTGCAAGTGACTTTAGGCGGCGACCGCGTTACGATTCTGCTTGCCGACCGAGAAAAGAAACATCTGGAAATTAAAGCCGCTAAAGGCTATTCAGAAGACACGATGAATATCAGCGTGTCCATTGGCGAAGGCGTCACCGGTTGGGCGGCCGCCAACCGCAGACCTTTACGCATACGCGATGTCGCCGAAGATCAACGCTACATTCAAGTCAGTTCAAATACGCGCTCAGAACTCGCCGTTCCGCTGATCTATCGCAACGAATTATTAGGCGTGCTAAACGTTGAAAGCGAAAAGCTAGACGCTTATACTGAAAATGACGAAGAAATGCTTGGCACGCTCGGCGGAAGTCTCGCCGCGATCATCGCCAACGCGCGGCTGTTGGAACAGATCCGTCAACAGATTGAGCGCGAACGCATTGTTTACGAAGTCACCAGCAAGATTCGCCGCTCGACAGACATTCAAGCCATCCTTACCACCACCGCCAGCGAACTCACGCGCATCACCGGCTCGAGACAAACAAAAATCAAGATTGATCCAGAAAATGGCAACGGAAAGAAAGAAAACAAATAGTTATGAAACAATTTCTTTCTAATCTTGGCGCAGTCACTGGCAATGCCGCAGAATCTTCGGCGTTAGACTCCGGTTGGCGCGAACGTTTTGTGAATCCGTTGCTATACGGGACGCTCGGTCTTGGCTTATTTGCGCTGATCCCAGGTATCATCACGGCAAAGACGACCTTCATTGCAGTTGTCTTTGTAGCCGTTTATATGGCGGTGGGCGTCATCGCTTTTATAAATTTCCCGTATTGGGTCAAAATGACGGGGTTCATCCTCGCCATTTACATCCTTGGAATCAGCGAACTGTTCACTCAGGGGATTCTCGGAGACAGCATTTTCTTTTTCCTGTGCGCGGTCATCTTCGCGGCGCTGATGTTCTCTTCAAGGATTGGCGTTATAGCCGCCGCAATCAACGCGCTCACGCTTACGATCTTCGGAACGCTAATGCTCTTCGGCGTAGTTACCACCGCCAACCCAGCCGCGGCTCCCGCCGTATTCGCCGACTGGATCAGTTCAACGGCTATCTTGACTTTATTTTCAGCGATCCTTATTTTTAGCATTCAAAGGCTCGAAAGCGAAACGCGCGAAGCCA
>JADLCG010000230.1 GCA_020847355.1 Anaerolineales bacterium
GCACTGCGCGGACGGGACGCGAGGGCATTCAGCTTGCGCAAGAGCTAGATCCGGATGTGATCCTGATGGATATTAATATGCCGGATATTGACGGCATTACTGCCACAGGCACGATACGGCAGACCTCTCCGCATATTCAAGTCATCATTTTGTCTGTTCAAAACGACCAGAACTATATGCGACGCGCCATGTTGGCGGGCGCAAGGGATTTTCTGACCAAACCGCCGATGGGCGACGAACTCATTAGCGCTATTCGCCACGCCGGAGAAATGGCTCAAGCTGAAAGAGGGAAAGGCGGTCAGGCGCGCGTTGCCTCAACGACGGCTTCTGCGGGCGGGTTTATTCCCGGGGCGCCTGCTCTTAGCAATGGAAAAATCATAACAGTGTACAGCCCCAAAGGGGGAACGGGATGTACGACGATTGCTGTGAACCTTGCGATTGCCCTGAATAATGAAGCTACTCGAACGGTGGTCGTGGACGGGAATCTGCAATTTGGGGATGTGGCGATGTTCTTGAATGAACAAGGCAAGAACACTATTTTGGATTTAGCGCCGCGTGTGGATGACCTTGAAATAGACCTCGTTGAAGATATATTGATCAAACACCAAGCCTCAGGGATTAGCATACTGGCTTCCTCCCCGAGACCTGAAATGGCTGAAAAAGTTACTGGAGAGCAGTTCGTTAAGGTCTTACAATTTTTACAAACCATGTACGCTTATGTGGTTGTAGATACCGCCTCTTTACTAACGGATGCTGTCTTGGGTAGTATTGACGTGAGCGACGTCATTCTAACAATTTCGACTCAAGAAATCCCGGCGATCAAAAATACGCGCCTATTTCTTGACCTTTTGAAATCTGTGGGCGTGAATAAAGAGAAAGTTTTATTCTTAATCAATAAATTGGATAAACGCATACCCATTACCCCTGAGAAGATCAGCGATAACCTTAAGCAGGAAGTTTCCGCTGTTATTGCTTTGGATGAGAAGGTTGTCATTCCTGCCGGTAACCGGGGCGTTCCTTTTATGATTGACAATAAGAATCAGCCAATTGGAAAGAGCATTTTTGCTTTGGCAGAGGCGATTCGCGTGCGGCTTAATTCCCTGGAATCTCAAGCAGAAGCTAGGAGCTAGGAGATTTATAAATGTCATTATTAAAGCGAATAGAACAAAGTCAAGGCGGCGGGCAACAGGGCGGCGGGAACAATCCGGCTCCTCATCCCGCTCAACCTTCTGGCGGCGGCGGAGGCGATAACTCGAAATTGTCTTCGCTTCAGGCGCGCCGCGTCAGCGCTCCGGTCACTTCCCCTCAAGCCGGCACTTATTTTGACCTCAAGACCAGAGTTCAAAATAAACTGCTCGCTGAGATTGATCCTTCAATGGACATCTCTAAAACAGAAGAAGTTAAGAAAACGATTCAAGATTTATTTGAACAAATTCTAACTGAAGAGAACATTGTTCTTTCGAGACCCGAACGCGCGCGCTTGTTTGAGCAAATTGCCGCCGAGATTTTAGGGTTAGGTCCTTTGCAGACTTTGCTGGAAGACGACTCTATTACGGAAATTATGGTGAACGGTCCGAAGAATATTTTTATCGAGCGTAAGGGTAAGATTCACCGCGTGCCGATTACTTTTGAAGGTAACGACCATGTCATGCGGATTATTGATCGTATCGTCGCTCCGCTTGGTCGGCGTATTGACGAGTCCAGTCCGTATGTAGATGCGCGTTTACAAGACGGCTCGCGTGTGAATGCCGTTATCCCGCCGATCTCTTTGGTGGGACCTGTTTTGACCATTCGTAAATTTTCCAAGAATCCCATTTCTGTAGATCAATTAATTCAATTTGGATCAATCTCTCAAGAAGCCGTTCAGTTCCTCAAAGCCTGCGTGGAATCAAGATTAAATATTATTATTTCAGGCGGTACTGGTTCTGGAAAAACCACGTTGCTCAACGTTATGTCAAGCTTTATCCCCGGCGACGAGCGCATCATCACGATTGAAAACGCCGCTGAATTGCAATTGCGTCAAGAGCATGTCGTTACGCTTGAATCGCGACCGCCTAATATTGAAGGTCGCGGCGAAGTGACCATCCGCGATCTAGTGATCAACGCCCTGCGTATGCGCCCTGAAAGAATTATCGTAGGGGAATGTCGCGGCGGCGAAACGCTGGACATGTTGCAAGCCATGAACACCGGGCATGACGGCTCAATGACCACTGCTCACGCGAATACTCCGCGCGATGCAATCTCGCGTATTGAAACCATGTGCTTGATGGCTGGTATGGACCTGCCAATTAGAGCCATTCGAGAGCAAATCGCCAGCGCTGTGGATGTGATCTGTCAGCAGGAGCGTATGCGCGATGGAACGCGTAAAGTCACCACTATTACAGAGGTCAGCGGTATGGAAGGCGATGTAATTACCATGACCGACATTTTCACCTTTGAACAATCTGGCGTTGAAAACGGTCAAGTCGTTGGGCGTCTTCGCCCAACCGGCTTGCGCCCGAAATTCATGGATAAGATTGAAGCCGCGGGTATTCATTTACCCCCAGCTATTTTTGGCATTGGAGAACGCCGCCGATATTAAGCCGGTTTTTAGGAGCTTATAACCGTTATGGGTACAGTCATCGTTGTTGTCGGCATAATCTTGATCGTCCTTTTGATTGTTGGAATTATCGTTTCCTCCAATAGCGAAAATGCGATGGTGGAACAAAGGCTTGATCAGTATTTTGAAACCGACAGCCAAGTAGACAAAGATAAGCAGGTGCAACGCGCCGTCTTGACTGAATGGGTCTCTAAACGCGTTGAAAAAACAAGCTTTGGAGATCGAGTGGCGCGTGAATTGGCGCGCGCCGATTTGAAATTTAAGGTTAGCGAGTATTTTGCTCTAATTGTGATCGCCACGCTTGGCTTGGGCGGGATTGCCTGGCTGGTTGGAAATCGAAACATTATTTCCTTTTTTATTGGCGCCGGCATTGGAGCGGTTATCCCGCGCTTTTACGTCAAGCAACAACAGCGCGCGCGCTTACAGCGATTTAATGATCAACTATCGGATATGCTCAACCTGACAGTGAACGGGTTGCGCGCTGGATATTCCGTTATGCAGGCGATGGAATCTGTGGGGCGTGAATTACCCCCGCCAATTAGCGACGAATTTCGGCGCGTGGTGCAGGAAATGCAGATTGGTATCCCTATGGAAGGCGCGCTTGATAATTTATTACGCCGTATCCCCAGCGAAGACCTTGACTTTGTAATCACCTCGATTAATGTGCAACGCGAAGTCGGCGGTAATTTATCCGAGATTTTAGATACAATTTCTTTCACCATTCGGGAAAGAGTTAGAATTAAGGGCGAAATTCGCGTGATGACTTCGCAAGTGCGCGCGTCTGGCGCAATTCTTTCTATGGTGCCGTTCTTTCTAACGCTGGTCCTCTGGTTTATCAACCCGGAGTATTTGCTTTCCGTAACGCAAGGCGGACCGCTTTGCGCGGGCATCATCATCTGCGTTGTCTTAGGTTTGATCGGCTCCGGTTATGCAGTAATGATGAAAATAGCGGATATCGAGGTATAGCAATGGGCTTAGGAATTGGTCTTTTTATAGGGCTGTTGATCATTGGGGTGATCGTTGCAGTTGTGATCGTGGGCATTCGCGCTTCACGAAATACGCAAGAAGGCGTTGACCCATTAATGGATCGCTTGGCTGATGCCGCCCAAAGAGGCGAAGAAGTCAAGAGCCTTGAAGCGATCGAAATGCAACAACCCTTTGCCGAACGGGTGATTGTGCCAATTATTAAGAAGCTTGGCGATCTCTCGGCGCGCTTTACTCCTCAAAATTTATTGGTGGAAACTACTCGTAAAATAGAACTGGCGGGCAACCCCGGTAAGTTGGATGCCGGCACGTTTTTATCCTTGCGTTTTGTGGTTGCCGCTCTCTTTGGCGGAGTGCTTCTGTTCGTATCTCGAGTTGCTCCGACGCCGTGGTCGTTAGGGCGAACATTTCTCTTGATCGTGGTCTTTGTATTCTTAGGCTTTAATTTTCCGGGCATGTGGTTGCAAAGCAAGATCTCGCGCCGTCAAAATGAAGTCCGCAAGGCGATGCCAGACGCTCTAGATCTGCTGACGATTTGCGTTGAAGCGGGCTTAGGCTTTGATGCGGCGATGGCGAAAGTTGGAGATAAATGGGAGAACGAATTATCGTTGATGTTCACCCGTTGTATTCGTGAAGTTCAATTGGGCAAGCCGCAACGCGAGGCTCTCCGCGATATGGAATCTCGGCTTGGGCTTCCCGAGTTGACGAGTTTTGTCGCGGCTGTGATTCAAAGCCAAATCTTGGGCGTAAGCCTTTCAAAGGTGTTGAGAATTCAATCGGATCAGATGCGTGTCAAACGCCGGCAAAGAGCCGAGGAACTCGCGCATCAAGCGCCGGTGAAGATGATCATCCCGATGGCGTTTCTGACCTTTCCTTCCATCTTGATCATCATGCTTGCGCCAGCCGGCTTTCAAATCGCTCAAACTTTTGGCGGCGGCGGAATTGGCGGAGGTTAATTAAGCTTAGACGACGTTTCTTTATCAGAATGATTGGACGATTTCAAAAAGGCTAACTTTGTCTGATAAAAACTTGAGTTATAGATTTTATCAATTAATGTGGGGAATGCTTGACCTTGTGATTCCGCCGGCTTGCGGCGGATGCGATAAATACGGCTTCGCTTGGTGCGAAGACTGCCAAAAAGCGACGAAAATATTAAACGGCAAATTATTGTGCGAGATTTGCGGCATTCCTCAAGAAAAGGAAGGCTGTTGTGCGGCTTGTCTTTTAGAGAAGCCGCATTTTCGAGTCTTAAGAGCTTGGGCGGTTTTTGATCATCCAGTGAGAAGCGCGTTGCATAAATTAAAATATCGCCGGAATATTTCTTTAGGCTGGACGTTAGCCGCGCAAATGTTCGATTTTGTAAAAGCGGACTTGAACTGGCCCGTAGAAGTTGTGATTCCCATTCCATTGGGAGAAAAACGTTATCGCGAACGCGGCTATAATCAAGTAGATATGATTGCGAGACCTTTAGCCGCAAGTTTGGGCGTGCGTTATTTGACGGACGGATTGAAACGCCAAAAGGAAACTCGCTCGCAAGTCGGCTTGACGAAAATGGAGCGGCTGGTAAATGTCCATCAGGCTTTTGCGGCAGATGCCCGGGTGAGGGATAAAATCGCGCTGGTGATGGACGATGTCTCGACCACCGGCGCAACTTTATCGGCTGGAGCAGACGCTTTATTTTTAGCCGGCGCAAAAGACGTTTATGCGTTGACAGTCGCGCGCGCGTTGCCGCATAATGGTTTGAAGCTCGCGTGAGCGTTTGTAATTCTGATCTTTAATATCTTTATAAGGAGGACTGTATGTCCAACAAAGTTGAAATTCAAACTCGCAACATCCGCTTGACGAATACGATTGAGGAGTATGTTAATAAAAAGGCTGGCAATCTGGATCGCTTTCTTTCGACGATTGAGTTGGCGCGCGTGGAACTTTCCCATCATAAAGCTGCCCGCGAGGCGAGCGATCGCAATGCGGCTCAGATCACTTTGCATGGGAAAGGCTTTACGCTTCGTTCGGAAGTGCGCGGCGACGAAGCCTTAGCGGCTTTTGACGCGGCGGTGGATAATATTCAACGCCAGATCGAACGCTACAAAGGCAAGCACGCCTATGGGCGCGGAGATGGGCGCTCAGCGGCGGAAGTGGCGGAAGAGATTATTGATTACGAAACTGGCGAACTTTCGCCATTGGTGGCGCGGAGGAAGAGATTTACTTTAAGCCCGATGACGGAAGACGAGGCGGTGGTGCAGATGCGGAATTTAGGACACGATAATTTCTTCATCTTTTACAACGCGCAGACCGGCAAAGTTAATGTGCTGTATCGTCGGCGCAATGGAAGCTACGGCTTAATTGAACCCGATGTAGAATAGCTTAATAAGAGCCTGCATTTTCAGCAGGCTCTTATTATTTAGGCTTTTGTTGGTCTGAGGCGGATTTCAAAGAGGATGAAACTTATGATCAGCGCGATTAGCGCGATGATTTGATTTGACTTGACGCCGTTTAGGATGACGTTCTGGTCGGCTTGAAAAGCGCTGATGAAAAGCAGGTAGGCGGCAGTCACGGCGCTGAGATTGAGGAACAGAATGCCGGAGGGTTGATTCTGCTTTTTGAACCAGAGCCAGCCAAAAATTAGGAGCGAAGCGCTGAGATTGTAAAGTTGAAGCGGGTGGCGGCGAGCGTTCCATAATTCAACTGCCCATGGGAGATCGCTTGGCGTCCCGAAAGCCGTGCCTGCCGCCAGATGACTTAATTCAATCCCGATAATGAGGAGCGCGAAAAACGGCATGAGCGCATCCAACGTGGACCAGAGGAAAAGTTTTTTGCGCTGAATGAAAATTAACAGCGCGAGCGCGGCTGTGATTAGCGCGCCGGATAGATCGAATAAATTTAAGTTGATTGAAAAAACGCTGAGCGGGCTTTTGCTAAAGGCTGAGAAATTTTCTAAGACGTAGAAGATGCGCCCGCCTAATATGTAGCTGAGTAAAGAATAAAAGACCAAATTGTTGAGATCGTCTTTGCTGAGCGCGTGTCGCTCCGCTCTTTTTTCGGCGACGAGCAAACCGATCCAGATGGCTAGAATCAATAAGACGATGTGGCGCGGCGGCGCGAAGAAATTATGGAATAAAGCCAGCATTTTATTTTAGAATCTCCTCGACCCGCGTGCGGAGCAGGGCTTCTGCCATAGGTCCGCCGATGACGACTTCGGAGATGATTCCGGCGCGGTCAATAAAAAAGGAAGACGGCAACGAGCGGAGTTGATAAGCTTTGCCGGTCTCTCCAGTTTCGTCTAATAGAACTGGGAAATTTAGATTGTACTTATTTAGAAATGGAGCGATCTCCAGCGGATTGTCTTGCGCGGTCATGTTGATCGCTAAAACGATAAACCCTTGCGCTTTGTATTCGTCATAAATTTCTTGAATGGCGGGCATTTCTGCGCGGCAGGGCGGACACCAAGTTGCCCAAAGGTTGACCAGCACGGCTTTGCCTTTTAATTCTGAAAGCGTGTAGCTTTCGCCAGCGGGGGTTTTGAGCGTGAAATCTGGCGCGCTGAATCCGGCTTGCGGGGCGGAGGTTTGCGCGGCTGGCGTGTTTTTGGAAAAATCTGCGGATAAGATAATCCACGCGATGCCGGAGATTAAGACGAGAGCGTATAAGATAATTCTTTGCGTGAGGTTCATGGTTTTATCAGAGCGGGGTAAAATTATGGCATTCAATAGATTGGAGTTGAGGAATCTTACCATGATTGAATCTATTTTTATCGGCGTTGAAATTGCGACCAAGCAAAATCTGCTAGCTTATGCGGTTTTGGATGGGGAGATGCAGATCCGCAAGTTGACGAGCGGAAAGCTGGAAGACCTGCTGGCTTTCATCTCTGAAGATTCTTCTGTGGTTGTGGCGATCAATTCTCCGTCTGGGCTGAGTCATAGCTTGTCAAAGGGGAAACTAAAGTCGGAAGCGCCGAAGCAAGCCTCAGGGCGTGAGATGCGGTTGGCAGAACGTGAATTGCGCCGGCGCGGCATTTTGATCCCCATCACGCCATCTACAAATGCGGCTTGTCCATTGTGGGTACAAACTGGTTTTGAACTATATCGAAAATTGGAGAAGCGCGGCTTTGCGAAATATCCTCAGCCGGAAGCCCAGACTCAATACTTAGAGACGAATCCTCAGGCGGTTTATTATGTTTTAGCGGAATCCGCTCCGCAACCCAAACTCGCTTTAGAAGGTCGTTTGCAAAGACAATTGCTTTTGTATGAACACGGTTTGCGCATTCCCGACCCGATGGATTTTTTTGAAGAGATCACGCGCCATAAAATGACGAAGGGCAATTGGCCCCTGGACTTGCTCTACGCGCCCGAGCAATTGAATGCCTTAGCGGCGGCGCTGACCGCATGGACGGCTTTGCGTAAACCGGAAAGAATTTCTTTGATCGGCGCCGAAGCGGAAGGGCAAATCGTTTTGCCTGTAAACCAACTAAAAGAAAAGTATTAGCGGTAAAATAAAGCTTATGACAATCCCAAACCTTCAAACCCAAGCCATTAATACGCTTCGTTTTCTTTCCGCTGACGCGGTTCAAAAAGCAAACTCCGGGCATCCGGGCTTGCCGATGGGAACCGCCGCAATCGCATACACGCTGTGGATGCGGCACTTACGTCATAACCCGCGCAATCCCAAGTGGGCTGGAAGAGACCGCTTCGTTCTTTCGGGCGGGCATGGTTCTATGCTTCTATATTCATTGCTCCATCTGACGGGTTACGACTTGCCTTTAGCGCAATTGGAGAATTTTCGTCAATGGGGAAGCCTCACGCCCGGACATCCTGAATATGGCGTAACGCCCGGCGTGGAGTTGACGACTGGTCCCTTGGGGCAGGGCTTTGCTACTGGCGTAGGCATGGCAATTGCGGCTTCGCATCTTGCGGCAGTCTTCAATCAACGCGGACATGAAATTATTGACCCGTTTATTTATGCAATCGTCACGGACGGCGATCTGATGGAAGGCGTCGCTTCCGAAGCCGCCTCTTTGGCTGGTCACTTGGGGCTGGGTAAATTGGTTTATCTTTACGACGATAACCACATCTCCATTGACGGCTCAACTGATTTGGCGTTTACTGAAGATCGCGCCATGCGCTTCCGCGCTTATGGTTGGCAGGTTTTGAGCGTGGAAGACGGCAATGATGTCGAAGCGATTGACAAAGCCATCCGCGAAGCGAAAGCCGAGACAACTAGACCCTCTATTATTATGTGCCGCACCATTATTGGATACGGCGCGCCCCACCGCCAAGGAACTTCTAAGGCGCACGGCGAACCATTGGGCGATGAGGAACTCAACGCCGCCAAAGACAATTTGGGCTGGCCCCAAGAACCGCGCTTTTACATCCCTGACGATGTGCTGGCTTTTTACCGTGAAGCTGTGGAAAAGGGACGCGAGCGCGAATATGATTGGAAAATGCGGTTTGACGCTTATAAGCGCCTGCATCCAAATTTGGGCGCTGAATTACAACGCCGTTTAGACGGTAAACTCCCGCAGGATTGGGAAGCGGCTTTGCCTACTTTTCCGGCGGATCCGAAAGGCATGGCAACCCGCGCCGCCTCCGGCAAGACGATCAACGCGCTGGCTCCGAAACTGCCCGAATTGATCGGCGGCTCTGCGGATTTAGCCCCATCTAACAACACCAAAATAGACGGAAGCCCAGATTTTCAAAAAGAATCGTATGCCGGACGGAATTTCCATTTTGGCGTGCGCGAACACGCCATGGGCGCAATTGTCAACGGCATGGCGATTTTTGGCGGCGTGATTCCGTATGGCGCAACTTTTCTCGTCTTTACCGATTACATGCGTCCGGCAATTCGCTTGGCGGCGCTATCGCATTATCCGTCCATTTTTATTTTTACGCATGACAGCGTTGGCTTGGGCGAGGATGGACCGACGCATCAGCCCATCGAGCATTTGGCTTCGCTTCGCGCGATTCCAAACTTGGTCTTGATTCGTCCGGCGGATGCGAACGAAACTGCCGCCGCTTGGAAAGTTGCCATTGAACGCCGAAATGGACCGACGCTTTTAGCTCTGACGCGCCAAAACGTGCCGACTTTAGAAACCAGCGCGCCAGTGGAAAAAGGCGCGTATGTGCTGAAGGATTTTGGCGAACCGCAAATTATATTGATGGCTTCCGGTTCGGAGGTTGGACTCATCCTGCAAGCCGCAGAGAAAATGGCGGAAGAAGGTTTAGGCGTGCGCGTGGTTTCCTTCCCAAGTTGGGAACTGTTTGAGAAACAAGACCAAGCTTACCGCGAGGCAGTGTTGCCGACCAACCTGCAAAAGCGACTCGCCGTCGAAGCAGGATCAACCCTCGGCTGGGAAAGATACGCAAAATCCGTCATCGGCATTGATCATTATGGCGCGTCCGCTCCGGCAAAAGTCATCTTTGAGAAACTTGGCTTTACGGTTGAAAATGTAGTCGCTAAAGCCAAAGAACTGTAAATAATAAGACCTGAAAAGATCAAGCAAATCTTTTCAGGTCTTTTGGAGAAAATATGAGAGTGGTAATTGGTTGCGATCATGGGGGCTTCCCGTTGAAAGAAGTTGTTTTAGAAACCGTAAAAAAAATGGGACATGAAATTATTGACGTTGGCACATTTAGCGCCGAAGCGGTGGATTTTCCTGATTTTACAAAAAAACTTGGCGAGAAGATTCAAAGCGGCGAAGCCGAGCGCGGCATTTTAATTTGCGGCTCGGGCGTAGGCGCGGCGATTGCGGCGAACAAGATGAAAGGCGTGTACGCCTCAATTTGCCATGATACCTACTCCGCGGCGCAAGGCGTGGAGCATGACATGATGAACGTGCTTTGTTTGGGCGGCCGGGTGATCGGACCGGAAGTGGTCAAGGTCTTGATCCCCGCCTTTTTGAACGCAAAATATTTGGGGAGCGAAAAAGGCGGCGAACGGTTTGCCAGAAGGGTAAGTAAGATTATCAAAATGGAAGCAGACTAAGTAGTTGATCGTAAGTATTTAGAAAACAAATCCCTGCTCAAGCCGCCTTGAGCGATGGTTTGTAAAATTTATTTCGACCAACTACTTAATTTATACAGCGCTTTTGAATCGAATGGATTGAGAGCGTAAAACAGGAGCGTGCGAAATGTCTGAAACAATTAAGAAACTAACTCAACTTAAACAATCTCTCTGGTACGATAATATTCAGAGAAAACTTTTGGTCAACGGCGAACTCAAAGCGTTGATCGAACGCGGCGATGTGCGCGGCGTCACTTCCAATCCGTCCATTTTTCAAAATGCAATCGTCAAAACAAACGATTACGACAGCGCCTTAATTCCGCTGGCTTGGGCTGGTTGGGACGCTGAGAAAATCTTTTGGCGCTTGGCGATTGAAGATATTCAGGAAGCCTGCGATCTATTCCGCCCGCTGTACGATCAAACCAACGGCGGCGATGGCTTCGTCAGCATTGAAGTCAGCCCGCGTTTTGCCAACGATACGGCTGGCACGATTCAACAAACTCAAGAACTATGGGAGCGCGTCAA
>JADLCG010000231.1 GCA_020847355.1 Anaerolineales bacterium
GCAGGGCGCGACCAGTTCGTTTGTGAGGGGGAACTGCGCATGGGTCGTCCCGTTCTGGTTTTGCCAACCAGCAAAGTCTCAGGGATATCATCCATAAAACGCGAGGGGAAGGTTTCTTCTGCCATGCCGCGCCCGCCGCGTTGAATGGCGCGGAGCAGGTAGAGTTTATCTTTGGCGCGGGTGATGCCCACATAAAATAGGCGGCGCTCTTCTTCCATTTGTTCGGGTTCGTCAAACGAACGGCTGTGCGGAATGATGCCGTCGTCTAAACCGACGATGAAGACTGCGCCATATTCCAGCCCTTTGGCGGCGTGCAAAGTGAGCAGAGTTGGCGCGTTGTTATCGGTGATGGTATCTTGATCGGCGATGAGCGCGATGTTTTCAAGGAATTCGTCCATTGTGCGCGCGGCGTATTCTTCCGCGAGGCGGTGAAGTTCCATCACATTTTCCCAGCGGTCGGCGCTTTCTTCCGAATCGTCGTCTTTGATATAGGCTTTGTAATTAATATCTCTGGCAATTTGATCGAAGAGTTCCGGCACGGTGCGGGTTTGAGCCAGCGCGCGCCAATTGGCTAACATGCCGCCAAAATCCGCAAGCGGCAGGGCGGCGCGACCTGTGAAAGATTTATAAAACGGAGAATCGGCGCCGCGCGCGAGATCGAGCAGAATATTGGCTGGGGTTGTGTTGTTTTGTCTGGCGGCGACGTGGAGCGTGGTTAATGTTTTTTCGCCGATGCCGCGCGGCGGCACGTTGATGATGCGATCTAAGCTGGCTTCGTCGGCAAGGTTGTGAACGAGGCGCATGAAGGCGATCATATCTTTCACTTCGCGCCGTCCGTAAAACCTTTGCGCGCCGACTAGTTTGTAAGGAAGCCGCGCCTGCAAAAAGGCTTCTTCAATTAAACGCGACATCGCGTTGGTGCGATACATCACGGCGCAATCGCGCGGCTCAAACTGACCGGAAGCTACCAACTGGGCAATGGTATCTACGACAAACGCGGCTTCGCCGTAATCATCGCGGGCTTCGTAGAAGAAGATGCGTTCGCCCGCGCCGCGATCGCTGAAGAGTTTTTTCTTGCGCCGGTTTTGGGCGCGGTCAATTACGCTCATGGCGACGTCTAAAATATTTTGATGCGAGCGATAGTTTTGTTCCAGCAAAATGACGGTGGCGTCTACGTGATCTTGCTCAAAGCGGCGCACGTTGCGATAGTCCGCCCCGCGCCAAGCGTACACCGAATTATGGACCACCAGACCATTGGCAATGTAGTTGTGTAAGTTCTCAACTTCTAGATCGTAAACGATCCCGTGATACGCTTCGCTGGTCACTTCTATAATTTCATCTTCAATAATTTTGCCGTTTTGTTCAATGGCAATCAACATAGATGGATGAAGATGGCTGGCGGGCATGAGGTTGAATTTTTGCGCGAGCGGCTGATCGTTTTTGGCGACCAGAAAGGCTCCCACGATAATTTCTGCGTCATTTGCCGCTTCGCTTAATTTTTGAGCGGCTTCTTGAATATCGTCATATTGCAAGCGGTTTAAGCCAAGCCGCCAATTATTATTTTTTAGCGAACGCGGGTTATACCCAGCGGACTTAAGTTGTTTGGCTAGCTTGGCGTCACTGCTCCATAGATCAACGCGATGCGCGTGCCACGGCGATGCTTGGGTGATTCGGCCATCGCCAAAATAGCGTAAGTTGACGACGTTTCTAAATGTGCCTTGCGGCGTGTAGTGCGGATAATTTAGATCCATGCCCAAATCGGTTAACAATTGATTGGCGTTTGTATCTGTATCTATCTCGGAAAATAGCTTGTCAATATAGGTTTGCGACATACGCATTCTGCGCCCGCGCACATGGAAAACGCTGGTGGGGATGCTGTACCTAGTCGCGTAATAGGCTTCCCAGTAATGCGCTTCGCTTCGTTCTGCGCAAACTTTGAGAATCCACATTTTATCGGCGTTTTCTTGATTGCTTCTTACTTGCAAACCGACTTTCAAGCCGCTTCCGTCACTGCGCGTATGGGAAGCGATGCCCACGCGATAGCCCTTATCTTTGCGATACATTAAGTAAACATAATGCCAGCCGGGCTTCATGCCCAGCCTAGCAAAGACAATATGATTAGGCGTGGCTTTGATGATTTTTCCGCCGCGCGTTTTTACTTTGACAATATTCCCCTTGAAGCTTCTTTTTCCGGTCCGCGAGACTTTTGAAATCATAGTGGAGCCGCGCCCGCTCGCGGCGCTAACTGCATCGCCTTTTTTTAATGTCTCAATTTTTTTTGTTCCGTCGGGCGTTTGAATTTTTGTGCCAGCCGGAAAGCATTGGTCCGGATCTCCAACGCAAAATATATTTTTATGATACGAGGAAAGGTGTTTTACTAATGTATATTGCGCGCTGTTCGTGTCTTGAAATTCATCCACGAGAACATGCCGAAAACGCTGGGCATATTTTTCGCGCACGGCAGGCACGTCTTCCAATAAATGCGCGGTGTATAACAAAATATCGTCAAAGTCCACGCCGTTCATGGCGACGAGTCTTTTTTGATATTCGGCATAAACGCGTTTGACGACTTCGTCGCGGTAGGTGTTGATCGGGAAATCGTCCGGCAGAATTAATTCATTTTTGGCGCGTGAAATCGAAGCATGGACGCTTGAAGCGCGATACAACTTTTCGTTCAAGTTAAATTCTTTGACGATCGTCTTGACGATTCTTTCTTGATCGTCCGCGTCAAAAATCACAAAATTGGATTCGATCGGCAGGTGCTCGGTCTCGCGCCGCAGAATGCGCGTGCAAATTGAATGGAACGTGCCAATCATCATGCCTTCGATAGCTTGTTCGTTGAGCAGAGCCTTCACGCGCGCTTGCATTTCTTTGGCGGCTTTATTGGTGAAGGTGACGGCGAGAATCTGCCAGGGGCGCACGCCTTCGCTGGCGATGAGATAGGCGATCCGTTGCGTCAGCACGCGCGTCTTTCCGGACCCCGGGCCTGCGACTACTAAAACCGGCCCTTCCCCCGCCGTGACAGCGCTTCTTTGTTGTGGGTTTAATTTATCGAGGAAATTCATAAGGGACATTATAAATGCTCTGACAAAGACCACAGTCTTCATCAGAGCATTGGAAAGCGAAGCAATGAAAAAATTATTTTATTTCGGAAGTGCAGTGCGGGCAACGGGTCGCTTTGAGCGGAACGGCGCTCAAACAATAGGGGCAATCTTTCGTCGTGGGCGCGGCGGCGGGTTCCGGCTTCTTCAAAGAATTGGCGGATTTGACGATCAAGAAAATCACGAAGGCGATGATCAGAAAATCAATCACATTATTGATGAATATGCCGTAGGTGATTTTAGCTTCGCCGATGGTTAAAGCCAGCCCGCTGAAATCCACGCCGCCCATGACGAGCCCAATGATTGGCATGAGAATATCGGCAACCAGCGAGCTGACGATTTTTCCGAAAGCGCCGCCAATGATCACGGCAATCGCTAAATCTAAAACATTTCCACGCATAATAAAGGCTTTGAATTCTTTTAACATCTTGCGCTCCTTGTGTTTGGGGATGATATTTTTCATTCTATGTGATGAAGTTGGGGGTGTCAATGTGAATTTGTAAAGGCTGGAAAGATGCCTTTTGATGGAGGCGCAGGCGCGGGGTAGGGCGGGGCGGGAAAATCCGCTGGCGAGGGGCTGAAATAATTCATTTGACGCTTCAATAGAATTAGGTATAATTTCACCTGCTTTCGGGCGTGCGCCCGAATCCGAGTAAGTCACAAACTACAAAATCCTAAAGTTAGAGAAGGACTTGCGGATGCCTGATTTTTTGTTAGAGATCAAAGGTCTTGAAACGCAATTCAAGACGCCGGATGGAATTGTTCACGCCGTGAATGGAGTTTCATTTGGTTTGAAGGAAGGCGAAACTTTAGCTGTGGTGGGGGAAAGCGGATGCGGAAAAAGCGTCACGATGTTATCGGTAATGGGATTGATTCCATCTCCTCCCGGCAAGATTACGGCTGGCGAGGCTGTGTTCTTTGGGCGCGATCTTTTGAAAATGTCCTCCGAAGAACTTAGGCATGTGCGCGGCGCGCAAATCAGCATGGTATTTCAAGACCCAATGACTTCTTTGAATCCGGTATTGACGATTGGTCGTCAATTGGAAGAGCCGTTGATGTTGCACGTGGGGATGTCGCGCAATCAGGCGCGCGATCGCGTGGCGGAATTGTTGGCGCTGGTGGGCATTCCCAACCCGAAAGATCGTTTGGACGATTACCCGCATCAATTTTCCGGCGGTATGCGTCAGCGCGTGATGATCGCGATGGGCTTATCTTGTAGCCCGCAGATTCTAATCGCAGATGAGCCGACCACCGCGTTGGACGTGACCATTCAAGCGCAAATCGTCGAGTTGGTGAAACGCTTGCGCGAAGAGATCGGCATGGCGATTATTTGGATTACGCACGATCTCGGCATTGTGGCTGGGTTGGCGCATCGCGTTGTGGTGATGTACGGCGGCTTTGTGGTTGAGGAAGCGCCGGTGAATGAACTCTACGCGAATCCTTCGCACCCGTATACGCTGGGCTTGCTAGGCAGTATTCCGCGTTTAGATCAAAAAGAAGGTAAGAAGCTAACTTCCATTGACGGCTTGCCGCCGGTTCTTTACGAGAAACCAACCGCTTGTCCGTTCGCGCCGCGCTGTAAGTGGGCGATGGAGCGCTGTTGGAAAGAAAATCCGCTGTTACAAAGCGTCGGCACGGATCACCGCGTGGCTTGTTGGGTAGATACTAAAACTGGGAGAGCCCGTTAATGACTACTAATCACGAAGCGCTTCTCCATGTAGAAGACTTGAAAATGCACTTTCCAATTTACAAGGGGCTGTTTCGCAGACAAGTTGGAGCGGTCCATGCGGTGGACGGAATTTCGTTTGAAGTCCACAAGGGCGAGACTTTGGGCCTAGTGGGCGAATCAGGGTGCGGTAAATCCACAACCGGACGCGCCATTTTACAACTGCACCGTCCGAATAGCGGCAAAGTAAATTTTGACGGGAAGAATTTGGTCGAGCTAAAAGGGGAAGAATTGCGGCTCATGCGGCGCAAAATGCAGATGATTTTTCAAGACCCATACGCAAGTTTGAATCCGCGTATGACGGTTGGAGAAATTATCGGCGAACCGCTAATCGTACATAATATTGCCAGCGGCAAGGAAGTGCAAGATCGCGTCGCGCAACTCCTTGAATTGGTGCGTTTGAATCCCTCTTTTGCCAGCCGCTATCCGCATGAATTTTCCGGCGGGCAACGTCAACGAATTGGCATTGCGCGGGCTGGCGCTTTGCAACCGCCTTTTATCGTCTGCGACGAGCCAATCTCCGCGTTAGACGTTTCCATTCAATCGCAAGTCGTCAATCTTTTACAGGAATTACAAGAACAATTTGGGCTGACTTACCTCTTCATCGCGCATGACCTGTCTATGGTTCGGCACATCAGCAACCGCGTGGCAGTGATGTATTTAGGCGTGATCATGGAACTTGCCAGTAGCGAGGCTTTATACACCAATCCGCTTCATCCATATACCCAAGCCCTGCTTTCGGCTGTGCCAATTCCAGACCCAATCTTAGAATCGAAGCGTAAACGCATTTTGCTGGAAGGCGACGTGCCTTCTCCAGTCAACCCGCCGTCTGGTTGCCGCTTCCGCACGCGTTGCCCAATCGCCGAGACGGTTTGCGCGGAGAAACGCCCAGAATTTCGAGAGCTGAAACCCGGCCATTTTGTGGCTTGTCACTTTGCCGAACGATTTGTATAATTTTTATACCCCTTTGAAAGGAGGTGATGTCGTTACAGGCAGTAACTTACCCTTACCTTAAATGTCGTGTTCGTTAATTGTTTCTAAATTTTATGAGGAGAAAGAAAGATGCGTAAATTTTTTACTCTGTTAAGCCTTTTGGTAATGGCTAGCATGGTCCTCGCCGCGTGCGGTACCTCCGCTCCTGCGACCGAAGCCCCCGCTGGAAACGCCACTCAGGCTCCCGCTTCCACCGAAGCCCCAGCCGCTACCGAAGCGCCTGCTTACCATGGCACTTTGCGTGTGAACTTGGGAAGCTTCCCAGACATGCTCGACCCACAAAAGTCGTCCTTCGTGAACGAAATCGCCGTTTTGAAGATGGCTTACGAAGGCCTCACCCGCTTGGATGGCGATTTGAACACCGTCCCTGCCGCCGCTGAATCCTGGAAGTACAATGCCGATGCGACTGAATTGGTCTTCACCCTGCGTGACGGCCTTACTTATAGCGATGGTTCTTTGTTGAACGCCGCTCGCTTTGAGTATTCTTTGCATCGCAACATTGATCCGGCCACCGCTGGCGAATACGCCGCGATTACGGATGACATCCTCGGCGCGGCCGCTTGGCGCACTTGTACCGAGAGTTGTGACGACGAGAAAGCCGCCGTCATGGAAAGCGTTAAGGCTTCCCATGCTGATGGCGCCGCTTGTACCGGTTACGAAGATGCGGACTGCAATACCTTCACCCTCAAGTTCCCGCAACCCGCTCCTTACTTCCACACCGTCGCTTCCTTATGGGTAACCTTCCCTGCCAAGCAAGAATTGATCGAAGCTGGCGGAGATACCTGGTGGTTAGATGGCGCCAATCACTTGGGCAATGGTCCTTTCATTGTCTCTAACCTCGAACAAGGCGTGAACGTTCACTTCACCCCCAATGAACACTATTGGGCTGGCGTTCCCACCTATGATTTGGATTACTCCTTCATCTCCGACGGCGCAGTTGCCTTCGAAGCTTACAAGAACAACGAGTTGGATATCAGCGGTTTAGCGGCTGAAGATCTCGCCACCGTGCAAGCTGACCCGGTCTTGAGCAAAGAAGCCAACATCTACCCGGGCTCTTGTACTTTCGCCGTGATGTTCCACCAATTGAAAGCCCCGTTCAACGATCCTAAAGTCCGCGAAGCTTTTGCTTACGCTTTGGACCGCGAAGGCTGGGTGACTGACGTCCTCAAGGGCCTCGGCTCCCCGACTTTGACCTGGATTCCTAAGGGCTTCCCAGGCTATCAAGACGGCGAAACCCGCTGGGGTTACGATGCCGCCAAGGCTCTTCAAACTTTGACCGACGCTGGCTACAAAGTTGAAGGCGGCAAATTGATCGGTACCGATGGCAAAGCCATTGAAATTACCGACACCTTCTCTGACACTCCCCGCAACCGCACTCGCAACGAGTGGTTAGTTGCCAAGTGGAAGGAAGTTTTGGGTATTGACATCCCGCTCAACCCAGTTGAACCGACCACCTACACCGGTTTGACCAAGGACGTGAACACCGCTCCTCAAATGTTCATCCTCGGCTGGTGCGCGGACTACCCAGATCCACAAAACTGGCTCAGCGTATACTGGAAGACCGGCGCCTTCGGCGAACGCATTGGCTACTCCAACCCAGATTTGGACGCTTTGTTAGCCAAGGCTGACGGCGAACTCGATCCCGCCAAGCGCGCTGAACTCTATCAACAAGCGCAAGATATGCTTGTTGCTGGCGCTCCAGTTGCCTTCATGTGGAATAACGTTAATACCTATTTGGTCAAACCTTGGGTGACTGGTCTCCACCAAACCCCCATGGACTCTGGCTGGATTGGCGATAACGACCCGCTCTCCATCACCGTCTCTGAACCGACTCAATAATTAAGTAATAAATTGGCTGGCTGGCTCAAAACTTTGAGCCAGCCAGCCTACTTGTACGAAAGCGCTTGCTAGGAGATTGAATCATGTCCGCGTACTTCATCAGACGTTTTCTTTGGCTCTTCCCAGTCTTATTTATTGTAGCCCTTATTACTTTTGTTTTAATGCACGCCGCTCCTGGTGGACCTTGGGATCGTGATTTAAGCGCGCGACAAGTGGACGCTGGCACTCAAAAAGTATTAAACGCATATTATGGTTTAGATAAACCGCTCTGGAGACAATTTACCGCATATGTTTTCGGAGACGTAAGTTCTGTAGATAATAAATTTGTCTGCGGTTTAATTTGCGGGAATTTAGGTCCTTCCTATCGCGTGCGCGGAAGTTCAGTTCAAGACATTCTTTTCAAACCGCCAAAAGGCAAAAGCTTTGAATATAGCCGCTTTGGATATTCATTACGACTGGGCCTCACCTCTCTGGCTTTTGCGATTATTTTAGGTATCCCGGCCGGGATTTTGGCGGCCCTGAAACAAAATTCATGGGTAGATTACCTGAGCGGATTTATCTCCTCGATCGGTATTTCTGTCCCCAGTTTTGTTATGGCAATTTTTCTCATTATTATTTTCGCAACCGGTTTACACTGGGTGAGCGTCGTCCCGAAGAACTGGGACGAGGTCAAAGCCTGGATTCTGCCGTCTCTGGTTTTGGGTTTTGGCACGCTGGCGTTTGCCGCGCGCCTCACCCGCGCTTCCATGCTGGAAGTATTAAGACAAGATTATGTTCGCACAGCGCGCGCCAAAGGCTTGCACGAACGCATCGTGATTTGGCGCCACATGTTGCGTAACGCGCTGATCCCCGTCATCACCATTTTGGGACCCGCATTGGCGGGCTTGGTAGCCGGCTCTTTCATTATTGAAACCATGTTCAGCTTTCCGGGGATGGGACGCGCTTATGTCACCGCCATCTCCCAGCGCGATTACTCGATGATCTTAGGCACCACCTTGCTTTATGTGTTGATGGTTTCACTGGCCAACCTAAGCGTTGATTTTCTCTACGTTGTGATTGACCCCCGAATTCGATTAGAGGAGTAGCGCAGATGACTACAAGTAGCGCAAACGCAAATCACATTTCGACGCTCCATGCCGCGGAGAAGAAATCCCGCACCCCTTGGCAGGAAGCCTGGGGACGTTTGATCCGCAATAAAGTGGCCGTCCTCGGCATTATCATCATCCTCGCCTTCTTGTTAATGGCTATTTTCGCAAATCTCATTGCCCCGCACAACCCCATTCAACTCAATAGCGGCAAAGGCTTTCTTCCGCCCGCCTGGGTTGATTCTGCGGCGGATGGTAAAAAAGGCGAAGCTGATTTTCCTTTAGGCACCGATACCCTCGGGCGCGACGTACTCAGCCGCGTATTATACGGCTCGCGGGTTTCCATGATGGTGGGCTTTGCGCCGACTTTTATCATCATCACTGTGGGTATGTTCGTCGGCATGATGGCTGGTTACTATGGCGGTCGCTGGGATAATTTTTTGATGCGGGTCACTGACATCATGTACGGCTTCCCCGATCTTTTATTCTTTATCATCGCGCTCATCTCCTTACGAGATACCTGGATCGGCCAATTTATGAACGGCCTCTTCCTTTTGTTTTTTGCGCTGGCGTTGATCAACTGGGTGGGCATTGCGCGCATAGTCCGCGGACAAGTGCTTTCGCTTAAACAAAAGGAATTCGTTGAAGCGGCGCGGAGCATTGGCGTGAAAGATTCTCAAATCATGTTCCGCCACTTATTGCCCAACGTTTGGGGACCCGTCATCGTGCAAGGCTCATTCTTAATCCCGGGCATGATCATCACTGAAGCGATTTTGGGTTATTTAGGGCTGGGTCTCAAACCCACCACCAACCCAGACGCATTCTTTATCACCAGTTGGGGCTCGCTCATGCTGGATGGGCAAACTTCCATCAATGCCCAGCCGTACCTCTTGCTTTCCCCCGCAATTTGCGTCGCCTTGATCGTCTTGTCCTTCACCTTCCTCGGCGATGGCTTACGCGATGCCCTCGACCCGCGCATGCGCGGATCGCAATAAA
>JADLCG010000232.1 GCA_020847355.1 Anaerolineales bacterium
AAGCGCACCTTTCTGGAATTGTAGATATTCAGCTTCGTTATGTTAGCAAACTGCTGACAGATAAAGGCTATCAGTTGGAAGTGAGCGAAGCGGCGCGCGAATATTTGACCGAAGTCGGCTACGATGCAGATTTTGGCGCCCGTCCGCTCAAACGCGCCATCCAACGCGAACTGCAAGACCCGCTGGCGTTGAAAATCCTCTCCGGCGACTTTCAGGAAGGAGATGTGATCCAAGTAGATCGCGGCACAGCAGGCTTGGTCTTCTCCGCCGCAATTCAAGGGGAAGCGGTGGAAGCATAAGTAAATTTCAGCGCTTAGAAGTTAAACTTCTAAGCGCTGATTCATTTTCGCCTCCTTAAAAAAAGATTAATATTTATAAGTCTGTTTTTTTCTTTGCGGGTATACTGCCGCGTTAATGGCAGTATATTTATAGTTTATAGAAAAGGAAATAAGCATGACGGAACAAAAAATCGGTTTGTTATTGGTAAATCATGGCTCGCATTCAAAAACTTGGCGGCAAGCCCTCCTAGATTTAGAAGCCAGCGCGCGCGATCGCATTCTCTCAAGCGGAACTATTCAAGGCGTGAAAACCGCCCACATGGAATATACCGAACCTTCCATCGCTACTCAGATGAAAGCCTTCGATCAAGAAGGCTTTAGCGACGTAATTGTCGTGCCGATATTTTTAACAGTCAGTTCGCATTCGGCAGACGATATCCCCACTATTCTAGGGCAAAAAGACGACGCCCAAATTATTGCCAGCCTTGAAGCTGAAAAAATCGAACGCTACCTGCCAAGCGCCAAGGTACATATCACCCCCCTGCTTGACTTCACCGATGTTTTGCAAAAGAACGTACTCAGACGCTCGCAAGCATTATCCAAGCGCCCGGAACAGGAAGGCTTGGTCTTAATCGGTTATGGCGATCAGGATTACGATAGCGAATGGACGGAACTTTTCAACAAGGTGGCAGAATACGTCAAACTTAATAGCGGCATCAACGATCATAGTCACGGTTGGTGCGGGCATCTCGTACATTACAATCCTGCCGAAACAGTCGCGGCGATCAATACCATTCTGGAGAGGAAAGAGCAAGCCATCGTCATCCCAGTACTTGTCGCTTACGACGAAATGTTCCAAAAGAATATTATCGGGCGCGGAGTCGAGCAAATCGAAAACCACGCAGAGAAAATTTTATATAACGCCGATGCAATCCTGCCTGATCCGCAAATTGAAGATTGGGTGATCAAGATCAGCCATGCATACGCAAAGGAAATTAGCGAAGCGGTGATCCCAGCTTAAGCGATTAAATAAAGCAAGAAGCCGAGAGAACTCTCTCGGCTTCTTGCTAAATAAATTTTAGAAGCTTACTGCAGGGCAATCGTTACCGAAGTCGCGTTACCTTCAAATGGAACGCCGGCGATCACGATTTTCTTGCCGCTTTCGTGACCGTCAAAAGTCATGGAAAAAATCCCGCCAAAGTTTACGGTTAAATCTTTTTCCTCCGTATATCCTAAGGCGCTAAATTTTTCTTGATAGAATTTGATAATCTCATCGGCGCTCAGCTTAGTTGTATATGTGACCATCTCCGGCGTGCTGACAATGTTGCTCGCATCAGCAGTCATTGGGAACGGCGATTCGCCGCCCACCGTAACATTTCCGCCATCCGTACTCACTGGCGGCATAGTCGCAATTTCGCCGCTTTCGCTCGTCGCTGGCGGTGCTTGATAATTTTCAGTATTTCCATTGCCGCCCATCACCGTCTGGCAGGCTAAAGTCGAAACTGCCAAAGCCAAAATCGCCGTCAAAACCTTAAAATTTTTCATCACAACTCTCCTAGTTCTAAATTTTCCATTTATTGTATTGTGGAAAAATCAATTGTGTATCCCCCATACAGTCCAGAACGCCCAAAGGTATAATCTCCGCCATGACCAACAGACTTTCACACTCCGCCTCCCCTTACCTGCTTCAACATGCAAATAACCCCGTGGATTGGTATCCCTGGGGCGAAGAAGCCCTCAACAAAGCTAAAGCTGAAAACAAACCGATCTTCCTCAGCATTGGCTATGCCGCTTGTCACTGGTGCCACGTCATGGCGCACGAATCGTTTGAAGATGAAGATACCGCCAAATTGATGAACGAATTTTTCGTCAATATTAAAGTGGATCGTGAAGAACGCCCCGATTTGGACGCAATTTACATGCAAGCCACAATTGCGATGACCGGCTCTGGCGGCTGGCCCATGTCCGTCTTTCTCACGCCGGATTTGAAGCCATTTTACGCTGGAACCTACCTCCCGCCCACGCGCAGTCACAACATGCCCGCATTCAAAGACGTTCTTTCCGGCTTAGCAAATGCTTGGAAGAACGATCGCGCCGAAATTGTAAAAGTCGGCGAACAACTTAGAAGCCACTTGCAACATCAAGCTAAAATTCAAATTGGCGAAACGAACTTGTCAGCACACTTAAATCCAATCGTCGGCGTGATTCAATCCACCTATGATTGGGGCTATGGCGGTTGGGGCGATGCGCCCAAATTTCCGCAACCCATGACTCTGGAGTTCCTATTACAGCACGCCGTCTTGAATAAAAACGATGCAGATCTCAAATTAATTCGGCATTGTTTACACGCTATGGCGCGCGGCGGGTTGTACGACGTGCTAGGCGGCGGCTTTTCCCGTTACAGCATAGATCAACACTGGCGCATACCGCACTTTGAAAAAATGCTTTACGATAACGCCCTGCTCGCCCGCGTTTATTTACATGCCTGGCAGGTTACGAAAGAACCAGCCTGCAAAAAAATTGTCCAAGAGACGCTCGATTTCGCGGCGCGGGAAATGCTCAATGAACGCGGCGGATTCTATTCCTCATTGAACGCAGATTCAGAAGGCAAAGAAGGCACATTTTATATTTGGACGCTTGCCGAGATTCGTGAAATTCTAAAAGAAGATTCCGATTTTTTTGAAGCGGCTTACGAAATCACCGCCAAGGGGAATTGGGCTGGGAAGATCGTATTACAAAAAGAGTTGGATGACGATTATCTAGCCGCCCGCTTCGGGCTTAATCTCGAAGCTGTTTCAGCGAAATTGGCAGATGCGCACGCCAAGCTTTTTGCCGCGCGCGAAAAGCGGATTCGCCCTAGCGCCGACGACAAGGTGATTACCGCTTGGAACGGGTTGATGCTCTCAACTCTTGCGGAAGCGGCTAGAATTTTTGGCGATTATCAAAAAGATGAATTAGCTAAAAAATATTATCTATTGGCTACGCGAAACGCTGAATTCCTATTATCTGAATTAAGACCCGCCGGCAAACTTCGCCGCGCTTGGCGCGACGGCAAAACGACGAATGATGTCTTCCTCGAAGATTACGCCGCCCTCGCGCTTGGCTTGCTGGAGTTATATCAAACAGATTTTGACAACCGCTGGTTCAGTTTGGCAAAAGAACTAACCCATGAAATGATCGAGCTTTTTAGCGATCCCGAAGGCGGATTTTTCGATACGCCCAACAACGGCGAGACGCTATTGATCCGCCCCAAAGAGATTCAAGATAATGCCACGCCTTCCGGAAATGCCCTCGCCTGCGAAGCGCTGATCAAATTGTACGCGTTTGACGATGAGCCGGATTATTTGGCGCGCGCTGAAAAAACCTTAGAGCTAGTTACCGATTCCATTTTGCGCTATCCGCTGGGCTTCGGCAAATGGCTGTCAGTGGCGGAAACTGCTCAGGGAAACATGAAACAAGCCGCAGTGTTGGGAGGGGCGGAAGACCTAAATTTCCAGATCTTACTTAATGCAATCAGAGTAAAATTCCGCCCAAATGTAGTCGTCGCCGCTTCGCCTTTCCCGATCGCAGAGCGCTCCCCCGCTTTGCTCAAAGAACGTATTTTATTAAATGGCAAAGCTACCGCGTATTTATGCGAAGGGTTTATGTGCAAGAACCCAACTACGGAAGCGGATATTTTTGCCGAACAATTAAACGCTTGAGAGGAACTATGGAAACTAACTTAGACATCGCTGAAAATTTGATCAAAATTGGGATGGCGGTTTTGGTGGGCGGAATCATCGGCGCGGAGCGCGAATATCAAGACAAAGCCGCCGGATTTCGCACGATCATTTTGATCACTTTAGGGTCAACATTATTTACGATCTTTTCATTACTGCTTGACCCTGAAAATACGCAAACGCGAATTGCGGCAAATATCGTGACTGGCATTGGCTTCTTGGGCGCGGGCGCAATTGTGCGCGAAGGCGGGCGCGTGGCTGGGCTAACCACCGCCTCAACCATTTGGCTGGCGGCGGCGCTGGGCATGGGTATAGGCGCAGGCGAGCTATATTTTGTATTCGTGGCGACTGTGGTTACGATTTTCGTGTTGGCGGTTTTTCCTCATTTCGAATCGCGGATTGATAAGATCCGCGAGGCGCGCTCGTATGAAATCACCGTTGGCGCGGACGACTATGAAAAAATTGAAAATATCGCCGCGCTATTTCAGACTTTATCTTTGCGCGTCATTGAACGCCATCAAGCGAAGAATGAAAAATCTATCATCAGCGCGTGGAAAGCGGTTGGCTCGCCAAGCAATCACGATAAATTCGTACAAGTTATCATTCGCGATAAAGGCATAAAAGAGTTAAATTATTAAGCTAAAAAAAAACAGGCTGTTTTCACAGCCTGTTTTTTTTATTTTATTACTTCTTCGCGTCTTGATTTTCGCTTTGATTTTCAGTTTGATTTTCGGCAGTTTCGCCTTCTTTGCCGCCAAGCCCCTCGCGGAAAGATTTGATACTACGTCCCAATTCGCCTGCAATCTTGCCAATGCGCCCCGGACCAAAGACCAAGATGACAATTAGCAGGATAATAATCCATTCAGAACCGCGCGGTAAGCCCATAAACATACTCCTTAATTAAATTTCAACCCGATGGTATCACGATTCAGTTAAAACGTGGTTAGAGTTCCCGGCGAGACAAGACGCCTTCAATGTAACGCACAGCGCGTAAAAGCCATGAGCGAATCCGCGCAAAAAGGCGGTAGCGCGTAGGTCTCACATGTAGCTTGGGCGAGGGAATCGGTCCCGTCCACTCGGCGACCAAAGCTCCCCAAGTCAAGCCGCCGCCAAAGCCAACCAGAACGATCTTATCGCCGTTTTTGATCATGCCTTTTTGGACGGCTTCAACGGTGGCGATCGGGATCGAGGCTGTGGAGGTATTTCCGTAACGCTCGACGTTGATCACAAATTTATCCATTGGCATTTTCAAGTATTTCGCGGCGGTCTCAATAATGCGATAGTTGGCTTGATGCGGCACGATCCATTGAACATCGTCAGTGGTCATGCCGGCTAAATCCAAGGCTTCTTTCGCGGCGTAACCCATCACCCGCGTCGCAAAGCGGAAGACGGCTTTTCCATCCATTTGAACGAAATGCTTGTTCTCGTGAACGGTCGTCTCGTTCGCCGGGAATCTTGCGCCGCCGCCGGGCAGAATCAGCGTATCCGCGCCGGAACCGTCAGAGTGCATCACTGCGGATAAAATTCCGCCGGGTTTATCGCTGGCTTGTAAAACGAACGCGCCCGCGCCATCGCCAAATAAAATACACGTGCTACGGTCTTTCCAATTCATAAATCGAGAGAGCGTTTCCGTACCGATAATTAAGGCGTTCTTGATCGCGCCGCTCCGAATGGATTGCGCCGCCATATTGGTAGCGAAGATAAAGCCGGTGCAAACTGCTTGAATATCGAACGCGCCGGCTTTCGTTGCGCCGATCTGATCTTGAATTAAGCAGGCGGTTGGGGGCCAAATGTATTCCGGCGAGGAACTGGTACAGATAATCAAATCAATGTCTGTAGGCGCTAAATTTGCAACTTCCAAGGCTTTCAAACTGGCTTCCACGCCCAAAGTGGACGGGAACTGATCTTCTCGCGCGATGTGGCGCTCGCGTATGCCGGTTCTTTCACGAATCCATTGGTCGTTGGTATCCACCATTTTGGCGAGGTCGTCGTTAGTCAACACCGGCTCAGGCACGCTAATGCCCCAGCCAGTAATATGCGCATATGGCATTTTTGCTCCTTTGTTTATGCTTTCCAGCGGCTAATGATCAATGTGGCGTTATGCCCCCCAAAGCCAAACGAGTTGGACATTAAATGATCCGGCGTCGCTTTGCGGGAATGATTCGGGACGTAATCCAAATCGCAGACTGGATCTGGAGTCGTGTAATTAATTGTCGGCGGCAGGATATTATCCCGAACGGCTAAAGCGCAGAAGACCGCTTCCACCGCGCCGGAAGCGCCGAGCAAATGTCCGGTCATAGATTTAGTTGAAGAGACGGGAATTTGATAAGCCCGTTCGCCAAAGACAGCTTTGACCGCCGCCGTTTCGCTTTTATCGTTTAGCGGAGTTGAAGTGCCATGCGCATTGATATAAGAAATATCCGCCGGAGTTAACTCCGCGTTCTTCAACGCCTCGCGCATGGAATTTGCCGCGCCGGCGCCGTTTTCAGCCGGAGCGGTGATGTGGGATGCGTCGTCAGTTGTGCCATAGCCGGAAAATTCGCACAAGATTTTTGCGCCGCGCGCCTGCGCAAATTCATAGGCTTCTAAAATTAGTATTCCGGCGCCCTCGCCCATCACAAAACCATCGCGGTCTTTATCAAAAGGGCGCGAGGCTTTGGTTGGATCATCGTTGCGCGTGGAAAGCGCCGTCATGGTGTTCATCCCCGCCATCGTCAGACCGGCAATTGCGGCTTCTGAAGCGCCGGCAATCATCACGTCCGCCGCGCCGCGCCGAATCATCTCCGCCGCTTCGCCGAGCGCATTCGTGCCGGAAGCGCAAGCCGTCGCCAATGCCATATTAGGTCCACGCACGCCAAAGCGAATGGCTAAACTTCCAGCGGCGCTATCGGAGATCATCATGGGGATTAGAAAAGGGCTGATGCGATCCGCGCCTCTTTCCCTGTAAACGTCATGTTGCTCGAACATTGTAAGCACGCCGCCGATGCCTGTTCCAATCAGAACTCCAATTCGATCGCGATTCGAATCGTCAATCGCCAAAGCGGATTGAGCGAGCGCTTCGATGGTGGCGGCTGTGGCAAATTGCGTGAAGCGATCCATCTTACGCGCCTCGCGCGCGCCAAATAAAGCCGCCGCGTCAAAGCCTTTTACCTCCGCCGCAAATTTAGTTTTGTGGGTACTAGCGTCAAAAGCCGTGATCGGCGCAACGCCTGATTTCCCCGCCAATAAAGCCTGCCATGTATCCTCGACATTATTACCCACCGGGCTAACGCACCCTAAGCCGGTAACGACTACTCGTTTCTTCATGCAAAGTCTCCTTGAATTTCCATATAAAAAGTTGAGACAAAAAACTCCCGTCCCAACTTTTATAATAACACCTAATTATGAGCGAAGACACGCCGCTATTTAAGCGCTTGCAGAATTCTCCACGCCTGCTGAACATGCAAGCGATCGTGATCCGCCATGAAACCAATCACTTCAAGAAATGCGGTAGGTCCAAAAATCGCGTGGCGCGCTTTGCGCGTCCAAACTTGCGCGTCTAAAGCTAAAATCATTTCAATTGTTTTCTTGCGCGCGGCGACATATTCGTTTAATGCTTCTGCGCCGTTCTCTTGCAAGTAATTTCTTTGGTTTGCCCAAATATCAGTATCCGGGCGCGGGATGAACGGCTCGCCTGTTTGTCGTAACAATTCGAGTTGCGCGTGATGTATCTCGCGCTCTACATCGCGCAAATGACCAATCAGTTCGGTCAATGTCCATTCGCCGGCATCTGGCGCAGGTTGCGCCCAAGTTTGGGGATTGAGGTTATTCGTCAAGCCGCGTAAAACGGCGGGCGTGGAATATAAGATCGCAAGCGTGGCTGAAAGCGATTTGTAGGACGGGGTAAATTTAGCGAGGTTGTTTGATTCAATTTCTAAGCGCAGAGCCTGCAAATCGCCGCAGGAATCTGCATTCGGTCCGGGTTGCGCGGCGGGGTTTTCGTCAATGTGAAAAGTTGGCAAGCCTAGTTTTTTTGCGGGGAGCATATCCCGCTCCAAATCATTGCCTACCATAATTACCGGCGCATCGGGCCAGCCCAAACGACCCATCACTTCCGCATAATAAGCCGGGTGCGATTTTGAAAAATGGAAGCGCTCAAAAGTGGTCACTAATTCAAATTGTTCGGGGTCAAAGCCCGCCCAACGCAAACGATGATCGGTTGCCTTCTTCGGCAAAAGCGGATCGGTTGCAATTGCGATGCGATAGCCCTGCGCGAAAGCCCAATCCACAAAGGGTTTCGCTTTGGGATTTTGAGCGGTGAGTCCGGCGAGCGTTGGAAAAACATGATCGTAAAAATTTTCAATGGCTTGGTCCAGCTCGCCGCGCGGCACGCTCAGTTGCGGATAAAAAACGCCTGCAAAAACTTCTTCCAGCGTTTGCGACAAGTCCAGGCTTTCATTCATCAAACTTGTTCCGCCAATTAAGGCTTTGAACATTAATTCAGGGGCAATTTGCGGCGCAAGTTCTTTTGCCAAAGCCTGAAAATAGGCGGGGATGAACGCCTCAAGATTCGTGTTCAACAATGTGTCGTCAAGATCGAGCAAAAGGGTTAGGGTCATAAATTTATAAATCTCAACTCCCCCCGATGGGAGTTTTTTCAAGCGCTTGGTTTATTCTTTGATCACAAACTTAAATGGCAAAGCGTGGCACTGCCCGCAACCAATTTGCGGCTCGGCGACAGTTTGCTCCGCTTTTTCACAATACGCGCTGACTTGTACGCGCCGTTGAAAAACTGCGGCAAGCGGTCTGGCGATCTTCGTCCGCAGTTTTAGATGCGGACATGAATTGGCTTGTAAAATTGATGGGACGGGGCAAGTGGCGCATAAATCGCGCGACCAAGCCTGCCCTTGCGCTTTCAGCAAACGGCATTCTTCAACATTTCTGCCGCGATAATAATCGCCGTAAAAATAAGCGCACTCTTTGCCAGCGGGAGTTTTCATGGTGTCTAGACGCAAAAAGGGATGAATAACTTTCGTCATTCATCCCTAAAATTTATACGCGCGTAACGTATTCGCCGGTGCGTGTGTCCACGCGAATGGTATCGCCCACGTTGACGAAATTTGGGCATTGCACCACAACGCCGGTTTCGGTAGTGACTTTTTTAGTCACGCCGGTGGCGGTATCGCCGCGAATTGCCATTTCCGCTTCAACGACTTTCAAATCTACGGAAGTCGGCAGTTCAACGTCTATGGTTTTGCCTTTGTAGAAGGTTAATTTAACGTCCATGCCTTCTTTCAAGAATTGAGCGTTCTCGCCCAGAGATTCTTCGCTGATGGCGGGTTGCTCAAAAGTTTCATTATCCATAAAGATATAACTATCGCCGTCTTTATACAGGTAAGAGACGTTGCTAAAATCAAGACTCACGTCTTGCACCGATTGCCCAGAGCTAAACGTGCGCTCGACATTTGCGCCAGTCAGCAAGTTGCGGGCTTTCACTTTAATGCTGGCATTGCCGCGACCGGTTTTGTTATGGCTGTAATCCAAAACTTTATACAGGTTTCCGTCTTGTTCGAAGGTCACCCCTTTGCGTAGTTCATTTACATCAATCATGCTTGCGCTTTCCTTGGTTATATAATTTTTTTAGGCTATTTAATTAATAGCGGGCGGATTATACCAAATGAATTTCCGTCAATGCGAAGATTCAGAAGTGGGATCATCGCGCAATAATTGCACGGCGTGCGGTAAAACTTTCAGGATGGCTTGCAGATTTTCCACTGCTCCAACGGGGCTTCCGGGCAAATTGACGATCAAAGTTTTGCCGCGAATTCCGGCGATGGCGCGCGAGAGCGCGGCATGCGGCGTTTTTTTTAGGCTTTCGGCGCGCATAATCTCAGCCAAGCCTGGCGCCTCTTTTTGGATGACCGAGCGCGTCGCTTCAGGCGTAACGTCTCTTGGAGCGAAGCCCGTGCCGCCGGTAGTGAGAATCACGTCCAACTCGCCGCTATCAGACCATTCGGTTAATACCGTCCGAATGGCAGATTCATCGTCTGGGAGAATCTGCGCTTTGGTCACCGACCAGCCTTGAGTTTGAACGAGTCGCGCTAATGCTGGTCCCGAAGCGTCTGCGCGCTCGCCGCTTGCAGAGCGATCCGAAAGAGTCAGCAATCCAAAGCGAATCATTGTCAAGTTTATCGCGCCTTGATATTTCTCTTCAATAACGAGATTAGATCGTCCGGCATGTAGGGCTTGAGCAAAAAGCCGTTTGCGCCATGATTGATACATTCTTCTTTGACATTTGCGCCGGAAGACATCACCACTTGCGTATCTTGAATATCGCTCGCGCCGCGAATTGAATCGAGAATTTCCAAGCCGCTTTGGCGCGCAAGATGAACGTCCAGCAAAACCACATCCGGGCGCTCATTGCGAATCGCTTCCGGCACATCTGCATCCGCGCTCAACACAACCACTTCAAAGCCTTCCATTTTCAAGAGGGTCTTCAATAAAGAGACCATCGTAGCGTCATCTTCTGCGATCATTACTTTTGGCATTTTTCTTCGCCTTTACTGTCTTAGATTTTTTTACCGCTTTCTTCGTCTTATTTGGTTTGGCGATCTTCGTCTTTATTTTCTTCGCCGGCTTTTCAAGCGCGGCGTTGATTACATCGTCCACAAATTCGGCAAAGACGAACTTCATCGTGTTTCTAATTTCTTCGGGCACGTCTTCAACATCTTGTTCATTTTGCTTAGGCAAGATCACTGTATTCAACCCGCTACGGTGCGCGGCTAAAACCTTTTCCTTGACTCCGCCAATTGGCAAGACCTGTCCGCGCAAAGAGATTTCGCCAGTCATGCCGAGGTGCGGCTTGACCTTGCGCCCAGAAACCAGCGAGACCAAAGCGGTCGCCATCGTCACGCCGGCAGAGGGACCATCTTTGGGTTGCGCGCCAGAGGGAACGTGCATGTGAATATCATGTTCGTTGAAAAACTCGTAGTCAATTTTCAACTCTTGCGCCCGCGAGCGCACAAAAGAGAGCGCGGCGCGCGCCGATTCTTGCATGACGTTGCCAAGCGAGCCAGTCACCTGAAAGCCGCGCCCGCCGGGCATGGCAGTCGCCTCGATGTATAAAATATCGCCGCCGTAGGCTGTCCACGCCAAGCCGGGGACTACGCCGGGGATTGAAGTGCGCTTGTTCAATTCTTCGGGTCCTAAGAAAATAGGATGGTCGAGATATTCTTCCACTAATGCAGGCGTGATCTCAAAGTTTCCCGATTTGCCTTCCACAATTTCAGAGCCAACTTTGCGGCAGATCGCTCCGATCTTTCTTTCTAAACTCCGCACGCCCGCTTCGCGCGTGTATTCGCGGATTATTTTCTGCAGGGCTTCATCTGTGAGCTTAACCTCGTCTGAATACAAACTGTTTTCAAGAATCTGGCGCGGGATTAAATAGCCGTTGGCAATTGCAAGTTTTTCGCGTTCGGTATAGCCGGAGAGATAGATAATTTCCATCCGATCGCGCAGGGGACCGGGAATCGTCCCCAGCGTATTGGCGGTGGCGATGAAGAACACCTGCGAAAGGTCGTAAGCGACTTCCAGATAATTATCGCGGAACTCGACATTTTGTTCCGGGTCTAGCACTTCTAAGAGAGCCGAGGAAGGATCGCCGTGAAAATCATAAGTGAGCTTATCCACTTCATCCAGCATAAAGACCGGGTTTTTAGAATCCACCCGCCGAAGGGATTGAAGAATACGCCCAGGCATTGCGCCTATATACGTGCGGCGATGTCCGCGAATTTCAGCTTCGTCGCGCACGCCGCCCAAAGAAACGCGGATGAATTTTCTGCCCATTGCGCGGGCAATAGATTGCCCAAGCGAAGTCTTCCCTACGCCGGGCGGTCCAACAAAGCACAAGATGACGCCTTCGCGCTCTTTGCGAATTACGTCTTTAGATTCTTCTTTCTTTTCATCTTTACGATCAATACCTAATTTGCGAATCGCTAAAAATTCCAAAATCCGGTCTTTGACGTCTTCCAAGCCATGATGATCTTGATTGAGAATCTCGCGCGCGTGAGCGATTTCCAAATTGTCTTCGGTGGATTTCGACCACGGGAGATTCACCAGCCAATCCAAATAGGTGCGGATCACGCCATATTCAGCGGAGGAAGCAGGCAGGCGCGAAAGGCGATCCAATTCACGTTTTGCCTGTTTATAGGCTTCTTCCGGCATTTTCGCCTCTTCCATCTTTTTGCGAAAATCTTCAGCTTCAGCGGTTTGTTCGTCATTTTCGCCAAGTTCGCGTTGAATGGCTTTCATTTGTTCGCGCAGGAAATACTCGCGCTGAACTT
>JADLCG010000233.1 GCA_020847355.1 Anaerolineales bacterium
GTGAAAATCAATTAAGCGTCCTACAAGCCAGAGCTTTATATCCGCGCTTTTATCCCGCCGGGGATGGAGAAGATTTTACCGATACGCCCGGTTATAAAATTGTAAATGAAAGTCGAATCGTTTTTGATATTGTCGGTCAAAAGAATGGGCGCGTTATTTTTCCCGTCGCTCAATACCCGGATTTCTTTCCCCACGCTTCAGATATAACTTTGGTTTATAACTCTAACCAAGAACTCTGGTTCATTTTAGTTAGTCAGAATCAAAATGAAAGATTTTACGTTTCAGATAGATTTGACCTCTCCTTGTGTAAATAAAAAGCAAAGGCTCTCAACTGAGAGCCTTTTACTTTTATACAAACTTGATTCTCCGCGCCGCAAAGGCGACCATTCTCAACAAAAGCAAGCCATGCTTCCAACGCGAGATGTTGGTGCTACCGTACACGCGCTCGCGGTAGCGAATCGGCAGGTCTACAATTTTCAGGTTGAGTTTCGCCGCGCCGAAGATTAGATCAAAATCGCCAAAGGGATCAAAATCGCCAAAGTAAGAACGGTTTGCGGCGATTTGCTCGTAATCTTTGCGCCACATTACTTTTGTTCCGCATAATGTGTCTTTGATGGGTTGCCCCAAAAGCCATGAAAAAGTTAAGCTAAAGAGTTTGTTGCCGATAAAATTCAGCGTTTGCATGGCTTCTTTTTCCATGGGATAAACCAGCCGCACGCCGTTGATGAACTCGCCTGTGCCGGAAGCGATAGCTTCGTAAAAACGCGGCAAATCTTCCGGCGGGACAGTTAAATCTGCGTCCAGAATCATGAGGATGTCGCCCGTGGCTTTTTCAAAGCCGAGGCGAATTGCGTCCGCTTTGCCAATGCCCGGTTGACGGAAGAGCAGGCTGGGGGTCGCAGGGTGAAGCGGCATTTCCTTTTCAATCGCTTCGTAAGTGTTGTCTTTTGAATGTCCTTCCACAAAAACAATTTCGGTTTTACTTCCCATCTTGGGCACGCGCTCGAAAATATTTTTGATATTGCCGGCTTCATTGCGCGCGGCGATCACCACGGAAACGCTGGGTTGGGCGGCGGGTTGCGGAGCGGGGCGGGCGATGATGAAATTGGTGAGCGCCAAATTTTTGAAAGGCAAGAGTTTTACCAAATACTTGTTCGCAAAGCCGCCGAGCGGGAGGGGCCATAAAACTTCGTTCGCGGCGCGAATGCTTTCAAAACCAGCCAGCCGAAGCATGTTGACGAGGTCTTCCGGGGTTAACCAATTTTGCGGCTGAAGCGGCGTCGCCAGATTCAAAGCCTGCGCGGCGGCGAGCGGAATTTGCCAAAGGTGGCTGTAAAAATTTACAATCAATCGCGTGCGCGGCGTGCAAAACCTTTTGAGTTGTTCAAGCGCGCCTTGCACATCCCATAGATCGTTAATCGTGTCTGAAAGGATGATCGTATCGAACGTTCCGTTTAGTTCGGAAAGATCGTGCGCGTCCATTTGATGAAACTCGAGTTGAGGGTGTTTGGCTTTTGCGCGCTGGATCGTCTCGCCGGAGAAGTCAATACCTACGCCGCGCGCGGCGTTTAATTGCGCCAGCAGATCGCCCGTTCCACAACCGATCTCAAGAACGCTTTGCTTGGGGCTGATCAAAAATTTATAGATCTCGGCTAAACGCTGGTGATACCAACCGCCCAAGCCTTTCCACGCATCGCGTTTTTGGGCGATTTGATCCCAATGCGCTTTGCGGGTTTGTTGATAGTTTTTTCCGGCTTCGTCAAAACTTGAGCTTGTTTCCATGCGTAAAAATACCTGCCTTTGAGAACGGCTTAAAAAAGTGGGTTATAATTCAGTAACTGAATTTTGGAATTATAAATCATGAGTCTCGAATCAACAAACGAAGAAATCCGTGAGCTTTCACTGCTCGAACAAATTGAGAGCGATCCCGATGTCAATCAATCTACACTTGCCACTCAACTTGGCGTGGCGGTTGGCACGGTCAATTGGCATTTGAAAAGATTGATCGCCAAAGGCGCCGTCAAAGTTTCGCGCGCTGAAAGAAAAAAACTGCGTTACATCATCACGCCCGAAGGCTTGGCATTGCGCGCGCGTTTGGCTGTAGATTATGTGGAGCGTTCGTTTTCGGTCTATCGGCGCACGCGTCAAAAGGTGAAAGATAACATCGCAAAAATTCGCAAAGCCGGCTTTGATCGCGTGCGTATCATTGGCACGGGCGATGTGGCGGATATTTGCAAGCTCACTTGTTTGGAACAAGGCATTGCCGTTGTCAACGATAAAACTGCCCCGGCTTTGATTTTAGATGGATATAAGATGCGATTGGAAGGTTTAGCATGACTCAACCACATATTTTGATCACCGGCGGCGCGGGCTACATCGGCTCTATCCTGACCTCGGAACTGCTCCGCCAAAATTACAGAGTCACAATCTTAGACAGTTTACTGTTCGGCGGCGAAAGCATTCTGCCGTTTATGAGTCACCCAAACTTTCATTTTGTTAAATCAGACGTAACTGAAACTCGCGCCGTACGCGATGGAATTAAGAAAGATTGGACTACGCCCAACGCTGTGATTCACTTGGCGGGCATTGTCGGTTTTCCGGCGTGTCAGGCGGTGGGGAAGCAGGTGGCTTGGAAATACAATGTCGAGGCGACGAAAAGAGTCTTCGAGCAATCCGCAGAATTGGGCGTAGAAAGGTTCGTCTTCGCGTCCACTTATAGCAATTATGGCTTGAGTCCCGATGGCAAGGCAGTCACGGAAGAGTCGCCATTAAATCCGCAATCGTTATATGCTGAGACGAAAATTGCGGGCGAAGAATATTTACTTTCCCAAAAAGATTCGGCTTGCGCCCCATTGCTGTTTCGCTTTGCAACCTTGTACGGAGTTTCCCCGCGCACGCGCTTTGATTTGATCGTCAATCAATTTGTGTTGGAGGCATTCACTAAACGCGAGTTGATCATTTATCAGCGCGGCTATTCGCGCTCGTTTGTGCACATCCGCGATGTGGTGCGCGGCATTATTTTAGGCTTGGAAGCGGAGCAGAATAAAATTCGCGGTCAGGTTTTCAATTTGGGAACTGATCGCGGCAATTACTCCAAAAATGATATTGTGAATTTCATTCTCAAACGCATGCCCGAAACGGTCGTTGAATATAAAGATTTAACCTTCGGCGGCGATATGCGCGATATTACCGTTTCGTTTGAAAAGATCAAGCGCGTACTTGGTTTTGAAACGACGTTAGATATAAACGACGGCGTGCGCGAAGTTTTATTCGCTTTGAAAACGGGTTTGATCCGCAAACCAACGGACGATAGATACAGAAACGCGCAGTTTATAGTGAGATAACACAACCTGACAGGTCTTATTGTTTCGTCTTAATTAATCAGGCTTCTATGGAGACCTGTCAGGTTTATAAAAGGAAAATAACATGGCAGAAAATTATTGGAAAGATAAAAAAGTAATCGTCACCGGCGGCGGCGGATTCCTCGGCTCGTTTGTGGTTGAGAAATTAAAAGAACGCGGCGCAAGCGATATTTTCATTCCCCGTAAAAAAGATTATGACCTGACCCAGCGTGAAGCAATTGAAAAATTATATAACGACGCTTTGAAAAATATTGACCCGAAAAACGTAGTCGTGATTCACCTCGCCGCCAATGTCGGCGGCATCGGCGCGAACCGTGAACATCCCGCCGAATTCTTTTATGACAATATGATTATGGGCGTTGAGTTAATGCACCATGCCTATAAAAGAGGCGTTGGTAAATTCGTCGCCACTGGAACTGTGTGCGCTTATCCAAAATTTACGCCTGTGCCATTCAAAGAAGATGACATTTGGAACGGCTACCCCGAAGAGACCAACGCGCCTTATGGACTCGCCAAGAAGATGATGCTCGTGCAAGCCCAAACCTACCGTCAGCAATATGGATTCAACGCCATTTATTTATTGCCCGTCAATTTGTACGGACCGCGTGACAATTTCAATTTACAAACTTCGCATGTGATTCCCGCATTAATCCGCAAAGCCATTGAAGCCACGGAGCGCGGCGATAAAGAATTGCTCGTCTGGGGTGATGGCTCTCCAACCCGTGAATTTTTATATGTCGAAGATGCCGCCGAGGGAATTATCACAGGCGCTGAAAAATACAACGGAGATTTACCCATCAATCTCGGATCGGGTTATGAAATCTCTATTAAAGATTTAACTGAACTAATTGTTAAATTAACGGACTTCCAAGGTCAACTCACTTGGCAAACCGATAAACCCAACGGTCAACCTCGCCGCGGGCTCGATGTATCGCGCGCCAAAGAATTATTCGGTTGGTCGGCGCAAGTTCAGTTTGAAGAAGGCTTGCAGAGGACGATTGAGTGGTTCAAGGAGAATAGGTCGAAAGTCTAAGGTCACAGGTCGAAAACTTACGACTTGAGACCTGCGACTAATTGAGAAAGTAAACATGACGCAAATCACAAAAACAAACGAACCTACTACCGTTTATATCAAACCCACCAAAGGGCTTTCCGCATTAAACTTGCGCGACCTGTGGGTTTACCGTGAACTCGTTTTCTTCATGGTCTGGCGCGATATCAAAGTGAAATATAAACAAACCTTACTAGGCATGGCTTGGGCGGTTATTCAACCTGTAATGACCATGCTCGTCTTCA
>JADLCG010000234.1 GCA_020847355.1 Anaerolineales bacterium
CACGCAACCGCACCCGCCGCAACTCGTGCGCGATTACATTCGCCAAACCCGCCAACGCCAAGGGCAAGAGGCGCTTCCGCAAAACGGATAAAAAATAACGCAAACGCCCTTCCTTTAGAGAAAAAAACGCAGAGTATAATGACCTCTGCGTTTTATATTTAACTTCATCGTTTGGAATTAAATCTATGCCCCCAACTCTTTACTTAATTGATGGACATGCCCTTGCATACCGTATGTACTTTGCGCTGACTGCCGGCGGCGGTGGAAGCTCACGCTGGCAAACTTCCACTGGGCAACCGACGGCTGGCGTTTATGGTTTTGCGCGTGAATTGATTCGCGTGTTGGACCAAGAAAAGCCGGAATATCTAGCCGTGGCATTTGACGTGGGCAAAACCTTTCGCGATCAGATTTTCCCTGAATATAAAGGCACACGCGAAAAGATGCCTGATGATTTGCGCCCGCAAATTGAACGGATTCGCGAGATGGTGGATGCGTTCAACAGTCCACGCTTGGAGATGGAAGGCTACGAAGCGGACGATGTGCTGGGCAGTATTGCCAAAGCGGCGGCGGAGCAAGGCTTGGGCGTGAAAATCATCACCGGCGACAGAGACCTGCTTCAGCTAGTGAATGAGCGCACGGCGGTTTATCTGGCGGGCGATAATCAAACTTATATCACCGATCAAGACGTGATCAAAAAATTAGGCGTGCGTCCAAATCAAGTGGTGGATTACAAAGCGATAGTTGGCGATACTTCCGATAATATCCCCGGCATTAAAGGCGTGGGCGAAAAAACCGCGATTGCCCTGCTCGAAAAATTCAACACGTTGGACGCAATTTATGAAAATTTAGACCAAGTAGAAAACCGTTGGCGCGGAAAATTTGAGACGAACAAAGAAGCGGCTTACATGAGCCGCGACCTAGCGCGGATTGAAGTGAATTTGAACATCAAACTTGATCTTGAACATGCAGAAGTCAAAGCGTTTGAGCCAAGCCGACTCGAAGCCTTCTTCCAAGAGATGGAATTCAAAACTTTGCTGGCGAAAATTCCAGCGATTAGCGGCAACGCCCCAACTGCGACGGAAGTCGTCGCTTCGCCTAAACGCGGCAAGGCGGGCGAACAAATTTCGATGTTTGAAACGCAAGCCGCTCCAGTGATTATCGCTACACCGTCAAAGATTGAAGTAGTGATTGTGGATTCGGATGACAAACTTGAATCTTTGAAAAAAGAATTGGCAAAAGCGCAGGTGATTTCTTTTGATACCGAAACCACCTCGACAGACGAGATGAGCGCCGAGTTGGTTGGCATTTCACTTGCTATCAAAGAAGGGGAAGGATATTACATTCCAGTTGGACATTCTTCAGGAAATAATTTGCCAATTCAAAAAGTGATGGCGGCGTTAACTCCATCCATGACGAATCCGAAAGTTGGCAAAGTGGCGCACAATGCAAAATATGATTACATCATCTTTGCGCGTTATGGATTAACCGTCACGCCGCTTACTTTCGATACGATGCTTGCCGAATTTATCGTTGACCCCGCTTCACGCCATCTTGGGCTAAAAAACCTTTCCGAGAATCGTTTAGGTGAAGAGATGACTCATATTGAAGAATTAATCGGCAAAGGCAAAAAGCAAATCACAATGGACGCTGTGGCGATTGAAGCGGTAGCGCCTTACGCCGCCGCCGATGCTGAAACTACGCTTCGGCTCATGCCCATCTTGCAAAAAGACTTGAAGCGCGTGAACGGCGAAAAACTCTTAGCCGAAATTGATTTGCCGCTCACGCCTGTGCTGGCAGAGATGGAAATGACCGGCGCTTTGATTGATACAAAGTTCTTCGCTGAGATGTCTAAAGAATTAGAAAAACGCCTTGCGGAAATTGAAAAGGAAGTTTTTGCCCAGGCCGGCAAGACGTTTAACCTCAACTCGCCCCAACAACTTTCGGACGTTTTATTCAATCACTTGCGCCTCGAACCGCCGGACAAAGGGCGCAAAACTGCGACGGGCTTTTACTCCACCTCGGCAGACGTGTTAGAGATGTTGCGCGATAAACATCCCATCCTAGAATGGATTCTTGAACAACGCGAACTCGCCAAACTCAAATCCACTTATGTGGATGCGCTACCAGCGGCGATCAACCCACGAACTGGTCGCGTGCATACTTCTTACAGTCAAGTTGGCGCAGTGACTGGGCGGCTTTCGTCAAACAATCCAAATTTACAAAATATTCCCATCCGCACCGAAACCGGTCGGCGCGTGCGTAATGGTTTTATTGCAGAAAGCGGCAATGTTTTGCTTTCCGTAGATTATTCGCAAATTGAATTACGCATCGTAGCGCACATGGCGCAAGACGAAGCCATGCTGAAAGCCTTTCGCGCCGGAGAAGATATTCACGCCACCACTGCCGCCGCCATCTACGATCTTGAATTAGCAAAAGTGACGAAAGATATGCGCCGCCATGCCAAGGCGATCAACTTCGGTTTGATCTATGGCATGTCCGCTTTTGGGCTAACCCGCTCCACAGATTTGACTCTCGCCGAAGCGGAAGATTTTGTGAAAGCCTATTTCACAAAATTCCCCGGCGTCAAAAAATATTTGGACGGCATCCGCAGACAAGCCGCAGAAATTGGCTATGTGGAAACTTTATTGGGGCGCAAGCGCTACTTCCCCGCTTTACAAGGCAAAGTGAACGTGCAAATGAAAAACCGCGAAGAACGCGAAGCGATCAACGCGCCCATTCAAGGCACGGCGGCAGATATTATGAAATTGGCAATGCTGAAGATTCCATCCGCGTTACAGGCTTCTGGATTGAAAGCTAAAATGCTTTTGCAAGTGCATGATGAATTGGTCTTGGAATGCCCGAAGAAAGAATTAGAACAAACGGCGCACGTCGTACAAACGACGATGGCAAATGCCTACCCGTTGAGCATCCCGCTCGAAACAGAAGCCAGAGCGGGCGCGAGTTGGGGCGAGATGGTCGTGTTATAAATTTGCGCGGCGTTTTATAAAATCCAAAACAGCCAGGTCGCAAACATCAAAGCGACAAAGCAGACGACGGTTAACGCCCAACCGCTTTTGACGAAATCGCGGAAGGCGTAATTGGCGGGCGCGATCATAATGATGTTGACTGGATGCGAGAGCGGCGTGATGAAGGAGATCGAACCGGCAATCGCCGTGACCAAAGCCACCGCCTGCGGGTTGACGCCCAATTGAAGCGCGGCGCTGATCGTGATGGGCGCAACGATCAACGGGGAAATTTGCCCGCCCATGACTTGCGTCAGCGCGGCGCTTAACAAATACGCTCCGGCGATTAAACCCATTGCGCCCAAAGGGGCAACCCAACTGACAATCGCATTTCCAAAAAGTTGCGCCAGCCCGGTTTGAATGAGCGCGTAACTGATCGAGATCGTTCCGGCGATCAAAAAGATAGCGCGCCACTTGACGGCTTGATACATTTCATCCGGCCGCATCAAGCCGGCGAGGAGGATTAATACGGCGGCGGCGAGCATCGCAATCTCCACGGGCATTCCGGCAAAGAGCGCGATTAATGCGCCAATCGAAATTCCGAGCGTCAGTAAAACGCGCGGAAGGTCTAACTCGTCTTTATTTGAAGCGGACTCAACGACGACGAAATCATGTTGGTTCTTTAAGTCTGGTAGTTTTTCGGCGGGACCCATCAGCAAAAGCGTATCGCCTGCGTGCAATTCAAGCGCGGCGACATCGGTGCGGTAACTGCGTTGTCCGCGCCACAAGGCGATTCCGATAAATCCATAACGATTGCGAAAGCCTAAATCTCTGAGGTTTTTTCCTTCAAGCGCGGAGCGCGGCGGAAGAATAACTTCGGCGAAGACTGTATCGCGGGGCAAAGCCGAAATGGATTGGGTTGAGCGGTAAACGCGCAAACCCGCCTGCTCCAATTGCAAGGCGCGTTCTTCGCGTCCAATGATCAACAGCGTATCGCCGGCTTGAATGCGGTTGGCGGTATCGCTCGCGGAAAAAATCCGTTCGCCGCGCCGAATGCCCAAAACTGCCATGCCCAATTCTTTCCCAATGTCCGTTTGATAGAGATATTTATTGGCAATCGCCGCTTCAGGAGAGACTTCCGCTTCCCACATGCGCTCCACCAATTGGAAAGTACGAGTCAACTCCTCGCTACTTGGCTCCATTTTGACCGTTGGCGGTTCGCGGTCTGGCAGAAAGCGTCGCCCAAAAAAGGTTAGAAAGAGCAAGCCAGTGAGGGCGACGAATCCGCCGGTTGGAATGAAATCCAAAATGGTCAGAGCGGGTTGCGGCGGGTTCGCTAAGCGCAATAAGCCGCTGACAATAATATTCGCCGTAGTTAGATACGTCGCCGCGCCGCCTAACATCGTGCCATAGGCGATGGGGATGAGAAGTTTGCTAGGCTTAATTCCGGTGCGATGCGAAGCGTTGAGCGCGCTCGGTAAAAGCAGAGCGCCAGCCGCTAATGTATTCATAAACAGCGAAAGGAAAGCGGCGGTAAAAGCAAATAAGCCGATCAATCTTTGTTCTGAGCGTCCGCCCAGCGAAAGTAATTTTCTGGCGATCCAGCGCGTGACGCCGTATTTATCCAAGCAGGCGGTGATGATAAACAACGAAAGCAGGGCGATCACTTCCGGCGTGCCAAAACCAGTGAGGGCTTTATCCGCATCGGCGGGCGTGTGCGCGGGACCTAAAACGGCGGCTCCAAAATATTGCGCCATGCCCAAAGCCACCGCCATTAAAAGCGCCGCCACATCCTCCCTGAGGCGGTTTAAGAAAACCAAGAGCAGGGGGATAATCAAAACGAGCAAAACAAAAATCTGTTCAAAGGTCATAAAAGATTCCAGATTAATTTTCAAGGCGCGCGGCGTTTTGAAAATTATAATCTTATTGCTCAACTTTCTCCGCGTTCCATTCCGTCAATACAAGGTTATAATTGCGCTGACGCTCATCAAAAATCATTCCCGAAAGATACAGCCATGCCCGGACAAGAAGATACCTTCCTCAAAGCAATGAACGACGGTCACTCCGCCGCTTGGGATCAGGAGTGGGAAAAAGCCATCGCCGCTTATCGGCGCGCTTTGCAAACTTCGCCCGACCATCCAAAAGCGCTCAACAGTTTGGGGTTGGCTTTGTTTCAAGTGGGCAATATCGAAGAGGCTTTGCAAATTTATATCAACGTCGCCAAAATCTCTAAGGACGATCCCGTGCCGATGGAGAAAGTGGCGCAACTCTCCGAGCGCACTGGCGATCTGCGGACCGCCACCGAAGCCGCCATGCGCGCGGGCGATCTCTTCTTCCAACAACGCGATACGGAAAAAGCTCTCGAGAACTGGGTGCGCGTCACCAACTTAAACCCCGAACACATTCAAGCTCATTCGCGCCTCGCGCAGGTGCACGAAAAATTAAATCATCAGCAACAAGCCGTGCGGGAATATCTCGCCGTAGCTAGTTTATTACAACGCGCCGGCAACGCAGAAAAAAGCCAAGAGATGGTCGAGAAGGCGCAAACCATTTTGCCGAACAGTTCGGAAGTGAAACAAGCCCAAACTTTGCTAAAGACCGGTCAGCTATTGCCCAAACCCATTCGTGGAAAGGGCGGCACGGGACCGATCCGCATGTCGCAGGTTAAGCAATTGCAAGAGCCTGAGACGAAGATCGGCTCTGGGCTGGACCCGATAGCTGAAGCGCGTCAAAAAGCATTAACGCAACTCGCGGAATTGCTCTTCGAACTCACCGACGATAACAGCCCTTCCGCGCAAGAACGGCGCGGCATGTCCTCGCTGATGCGCGGCACCGGCGGACTCTCTCTGGAACAAAACGATCAAGTCAAAGTGATCATGTATCTGAGTCAGGCAATTGACGCGCAGACCAAAGGCAACGAAGCCCAAGCCGCCGAAGAAATGGAACATGCCATAGACGCCGGCTTCTCGCACCCTTCTTTATATTTCAATTTAGGTCATTTGCGCTTCAAAGGCGAGCGCTATGAAAGCGCGCAGAGATTTTTACAAAACACTATCAAGCATTCGGATTACGCCTTGGCTTCGCAATTATTGCTTGGGCAAATATCCGCTAAAAAGACGCAATATGCCGAAGCCGCTTTACATTATTTGGAAGCGCTAAAAACCGCCGATGCCGCCATTGTGCCGTTAGAAAAAGCGGACGATCTCCGCCTGAGCTACGAACCAATCATTGAAGCGCAACAAAGTCAAAAAGACGAAGCGGCGCAAAAGAAAGTTTGCGATAACATCCATAATTTGTTAATGCGCTCAGATTGGCGCGAGCAATTGCACAAAACCCGCGAGCAAATGCCCAAGTCTGAGGGCGGTATGCTCTCGCCGTTGGCGGACGTGATCTTGCAGGCGCAATCCAGTTCTGTGCTGGAATCGATTAACCGCATCAATCAACTTGCGCGTTTGGGCAGTTTACGCTCCGCAATGGACGAAGCCTACGACGCGATTCAACACGCCCCCACTTACCTGCCAATCCATTCGCTGATGGGCGATTTGCTCGTTCAAGAAGGTCATACTGCCGACGCGATCGCCAAATTCAGCGTGGTCGCTCATGCGTATGGCGTGCGCGGCGAGGTTGGGCAGGCGACGAAACTGCTCCGCCGTATCATCCAGCTTTCTCCAATGGACATGCCGACGCGCAACCGCCTGATCGAGCAGTTGATCGCGCGCGGTCAAATTGACGACGCGATCCGCGAATATCTTGAACTCGCGGCGATTTACTATCGCCTGGCGGATTTGGATATGGCGCGCAAAACCTATACCACCGCCCTGCGCGTGATTCAACAGGGCAGCGCCAACCGTGAATGGAACGTGCACATCCTCAACCGTATGGCGGATATAGATTTACAAAGGTTGGATTGGAAGCAAGCCCTGCGCGTTTATGAGCAGATCCGCACGTTGGCGCCAGAAGACACGGCAACGCGCAAACAATTAATTGACTTATACCTCCGCATGGCGCAAACGGATAAAGCGCTAGGCGAGTTGGAAAACTATCTCACTTACTTAGAAAGCCAGCGTAAAGCCGAACAAATCATCCCCTTTTTGGAAGAATTGGTTCAAGAGCATGACGATCAACCCTTGCTCAAGCGCACGCTGGCGGCACAATTACATCAAGCCGGGCGCACGGAGGAGGCGGTTGAAATACTCGACGCTCTCGCCGATGCGCTCGTGCAAAGAGCCGACCATGAAAACGCGGCGGATATCATCAACCAAATTGTGTTGATGAATCCCGCCAACGTGGAGCAATATCGTCAGGCGCTCAACCAAATGAGGAATGGATAGAAATAAAAAGCAGGACGCGCCTTTGAGCGCGTCCTGCTTTTTATTATTTTTTTTCGTTCAGTTTATTTTCCGGCGGCGGCGAGAGCGGCTTCAATTTTTTCTTGAAAGAACTCAAAGGTTTGCGCGCCTTCAATTAAGCCTTGAAGCGTTTTGCCGCTTGGGTCCGTGTATACCAAGGGGACTTGCGCGCCGCTTGCATCGGTGTAGGTGATTAAGAAGGACGGCGTTCCAGTCATCCCCGAAGCGAGGGCGTCCTTAAGATCTTGATCCACTTGCGCTTTATATTTGTTGCCGTTGTAGCATTCGTTGTATTTAGCCAAATCCAAGCCGGGGACTTTCTCGGCGATCGCGGCTAAACGCCGATCTGAAAACGAGCCGACGTTCTCGCCGATGACATTTCCATACAGCATATCGTGCATTCCCCAGTATAGGTTTTGATCGCCCGCGCAATAAGCCGCCGCCGCCGCATCTGCGGATTCTGTGCCGCCGCCAATATTACCGCTCACCCAGTTGCCGGCGGAGCGGTAGGTGAAGTAGACCTTTCCGGTATCCACGTATGTTTCTTCAAGCAACGGCTCGGTATTCGCTACGAAGCGCTCGCAATACGGGCATTGATAATCGGCAAATTCAACAATCTGCACCGGCGCTTTCGGGTCGCCCATGTGATTCGCGTCCGCTTGCACGCGCTCTTTTATCTTGACCGCCTCAACATTCGTAATCGGTCGAACATTGGGGTAAATAATCAGAAACGCAACAAACAAAGCGACGACGACAATTACCGCCATAAAGATATTGCGTCCGCGGGCTTCCCGTTGACGCATCTGTTCTCGGCGCGTTTTTCGCGCGCCGGAATGATTGGGTTGATTCATATTTGCTCCTATGCTTTTAATAATTACAAGTCATTTTGCCATGCGAAAATTGTTTTGTCTAGGATGGGGTTAAAAGGTTCTTATCTTACCTGAGGCGGAAAAATGAGCTATTCATTCAAGCGCGCGTTCATCCAGATCAGCATGGTTTTGAGAACTTCGGCTTGCTCAGGCTCATTATGCAGTTCGTGATAGCCTTCATCCCACAAAACGAGCGTGCTTTTCTCCGGCGCGGCGGCGGCGAATTCAATACTGCTGGATGGAAAAGCGATCCGATCTTCTTTGCCATGCATCAAGAGGAGCGGCGCTGGGAATTCAGCGGCATGTTCCAGCGTCCATTTGGTGACGCCGAGCATCGTGCGCCCAAAGCCTAATGAAATTTTATCGTGGACGAGCGGGTCTTGCTGATACTTATCAATCACCGCTTGCGTGTGTGAAATGGCGTGCGCATCCAAGCCGCTGGGGAGCAAAACAGTGGGCGCAATAAGCCCTAAGATTTGGGCGGCGATAATTTTGCCGGTCTGGCTTTCTAAAGCGGTATGCAAGCCTGGGCTGGTGGCAATCACTCCTTTTACTTTTGGTTTGCGCTTCAATCCATAATATAAAACTAAAATTCCGCCGAGGCTGTGACCATATAAAATGAGCGGCAATTCAGGGTAGCGCTCACGAGCGTGCGTAAATAAAAGATCAATATCTTGCAAAACCGCTTCGCTGGAAGGAAAATGACCGCGCGGTCCGCCTGAACGGCCATGCCCGCGCAAGTCAAATCCAAACATAGCGTAGCCGTCTTTAGTAAACGCCTCAGCGACATGTTCATAGCGTCCGCTGTGTTCGCCAAGCCCATGCACCAAGCAGATCGCCGCTTTAGGGGCGCGCTGGTCTGGCTCCCAGCCTTGGGCGAAAATTTCGAGATGGTCGTCTGTCGTCCATTTTGTTTCAAAGCGCTTCATATATAACCTCCAAGCGGGATGTTGAATTAATAAGCTTTGGCATAAACCAGCACGGGGTAGGCTTCGCCCGTGCGTTTAAATCCAATTTTTTTATAGACATTCAGCGAGGCGCTATTATCCTCTTGCGTGTTGACGGAAAGGCGCGAGGTTCTGTCCAGATTCATTTTTTGGATTAATTCGCTGACCAGCGCGGAGCCGATCCCGCGTCCCTGCGCCGCTTTACAGACCGCCAATCTGGCGAGGTGCGTCCCAAATGGATTGCCTGTGCTAAGTTGATAGCCAAGCAAACCGGATTCATCTTCCGCTACGGAGGCATAGCTTGCCAATGTTTTAGCGCGCTGTAACGCATCCAATGAGTTGTGCCAAAAAGAGCCGAAGGCTTCTAAATCCAATCTCGCCACCGCCGGTAAATCGCTTTCTTGCAAAGGGCGGATATGTATCCCTTGCGGAGTTGGAAAAGGACAAAAATCTTTTTTCTGCAAATCGAGCATGACGATATTTTGCTTCAGCGAAAACCCGGCGGAATATAAAAGGTCTTGAAACCAGCGTTTGACCACAATTGCCGCAACTTGCAGATTAGCTTGTTCAACTGCCACAGCGCGGGCTATTTCCCAGAGCGGAGACCAAGCCTCAGCGGCGGAAAGATGCGCATGATGTCCAAAAAGGCGGATCCAAGCGACTTGCGGCGGATCTTCTGGGCAAGCCAGCGCCGCGCTAACTTTATCAGCCTCTTCCAAAACCCAATAATGCGGAGCGCCGAGCCATTCCAACGGCGTGCGCCAATCCAAATGCCGGTGGATGTTGGTTTCAGAGAACATCAAGTTGGCGATTTGCTGATGATCCTCCGTAACTGCGCGGCGCACGCAGTGATTGAGCTTAATCATCGCAGAAAACGGAGGAAAAAATTCAAGATGCGTTCAAAGATGGACGGTTTTTCTTTGGCTTCTAAAGACCCCATCATCTTAAACGCGGAATCGGTGACTTGACCGGTTTTGAGTTTGACGGCGGCGGCGGCGCGTAAAACGACGGCGCGCATATCGCCATCTTTGATTTCCGCAAACAAATCAGCCGAACGTTCGTATTTTTTCAGCGCTTCGTCATATCTTTTCAACCCGTCCAGCGCCGCCGCCTGATTGCCTAAAGCCAGCGCTTGCCGCTTGAGATCTTTGGCGTTGGCAAAAATTTCATCCGTGCGTTCCACAACCTCCAGCGCTTCTTGCGCCTTGCCCGCTTGCAATAAAGCGACGCTCTGGTTGTTGCGCATTTCCGCGGCGTTTAATTCATCGCGCTTTTCGGCATAGAAGTTAGCGGCTGAGGCAAAGCCTTGCGCGGCTTCTTCATATTTTTTTTGTTGAAAGGCTTGCGTGGCTTGAGCGGCGAGTTGGGCGGGGTCTATGGTCATATTACACCTGTATAGGGAAATTAAAATCCCGCGCGCATTCTTTGCAAGCGGGAGATTAGCGAAACGGTTTATAAAGTAATATCGAGTAAGCCTTCGGCGACGGAGCGGAGTTTTTCTTTAGACATATCGCTCAGTTTTAGGGCTAAATCTAAATATGGGCGATTGACCGGCTGGCAGATAAACTCCTGCAGGTCTGCGGGCAGATCGAGGAATTTTTGCATGGCGCTTTGACCGGTCATCCACTGACCGACGGGTCCGCTTTGATCGAAGAAAGTTTCGATGCGGCTTCCCAGCAAACTGAGAATAACTTCCAATTCAGGCAGAGGGATAGATTTGGAGCCAAGTTCGTAAGCTTTAAGGCGGGCTTGGGGAATGCCCGTTTCTTCCGCAATATGCCGCAGAGACATGTTGACATTGGTGCGTTCCTGCCGCAGTAAAGCGCCGATCATGCGCTGACGGATGGTTATCAAGCGCGGCAAATCCAGCGATTCGATTGGCGAGGGATCGTCCGAGCTAATATCTTTGCTCCAAAACTTGGCAATGGGGACTTTCAAATAGAAAGCAAAAGTCTCCAATTCCGGCAAAGACGGCGAGCGAAGTCCCTCTTCATAAGCGCGGAAGAGACCCGGCTTAATCCCAATCGCGTCCGCGCATTCTTTCACGCTCCGTCTTTCTGAAGCGCGCGCGTCTCGGATGAGCAAACCTAGTTTCTTGGCGCGAATTGTAATTTGGGCGTTGTTCATAAATCCTCTGACTCGATTGATAAGATAGCTAAATTATAGCAGAGTGTTTTAGCGGCGCGAGCCTGAGCGGTTGGATAAGTTTGCGGCAAACACTTCCACGCCTAATTTATAACCCGCCGCTTCGAGGCGCGGCGTAAAGTTGGGGCGGATTCCGGTTGGGCTTAATTCGCCTAAAACCTTCCCTTCGGTAGTGACGCCGGTCTGATTGAATTTGAAAATATCCGTCAAAATTACCACATCGCCCTCCATGCCGGAGACTTCGGTGATAGCGGTGACTTTACGCTGACCATCCTTCAGGCGGGTTTGTTGCACGATGAGATCAATCGCCGAAGAGATTTGCTGGCGCACAACTTTGAGCGGCAAATCCATGCCAGCCATGAGGACGAGCGTCTCCAGACGGGAGAGCGCATCGCGCGGCGAATTGGAGTGGACAGTGGTGAGCGAGCCATCGTGACCCGTGTTCATCGCTTGGAGCATATCCAGCGCTTCGCCGCCGCGCACTTCACCGACGACGATTCGATCCGGGCGCATACGCAGGGAATTTTTCACCAAATCGCGGATGGTGACTGCGCCATGCCCGTCAATGTTCGCGCTTTTGGTTTCCATACGCATTACATGATCTTGTTGTAATTGCAGTTCGGCGGCGTCTTCGATGGTAATGATCCGCTCGTCGTCGGGGATAAATCCAGACATCACATTTAATAAAGTAGTTTTACCCGAACCCGTACCGCCAGAAATGACGATATTAAAACGAGCTTTGACGCAGGCTCTTAAGAACTCCGCCATTTGTTGCGTGAGCGAGCCATAGGTAACTAAATCTTCAACCTTCAATTTATCTTTGCGGAATTTACGGATGGTGATCGAAGGTCCGTCAATCGAGACTGGACGCACGACTGCATTCACGCGCGAGCCATCCGGCAGACGCGCATCTACGGTCGGAGAATCAGCGTCCACGCGGCGACCTAACGGCAGGATGATGCGCTCAATAATGCGGACAACATGGTCGTCATCGTCAAACGCCACATTGGCTCGGGAGAGTTGACCTTTTTTCTCGATGAAAACCTTCTTTGGTCCATTGACCATGATCTCGGAAACATCGGGATCGTCCAATAAAATTTGAATTGGGCCGTAGCCAAGAATATCGTTCAACACTTGGCTGAAGATTTGCTTCTTCAAATCTTCAGGGAGTTTCAATTGCGTTTGTTCGTAAGCTTTATGGATATTTTGTTGAACAAAGGTATTGCGTTGCGCGGCGGGGATGCCTTCCATTTCAACCGCGCGGGCCAGGCTATCCGTCAGGTATTTTTTTAGGCGGGTCAGGTCTTGGCTGGTTAAGCCGGAGGAGAACATCGAGTTCATCCTTCGGCATCCTGATCTTCGGGCATCACCCAGACGATCTGATCGCGTCGGACGGCGAGAAAGCGGCCAGTGAAGACAACCTTGCCCTCATAATCGTAAACGGTCGCATCGGTGACTGCCGTAAATTTCTCGTTATTCTCTAATTCATTTTTCAAGCGTTCCCCCTGACGCACATGCACATTGCCGCGAATTAAATGCGCAGTGGTTTGAATGACTGACGGGATGGAGGTTTTGGTAACAACATCCGTAAAAAACTTGCCTTTATCATCATATTCGATCGTCATAGGAATCTCCCAAACTTTGATAGATGAAGCGCGTGGTTGATTTTATTCCGTTCTCATCTTATATGCAAGCGCGGTTATCTCGCGGGCAGTTTCTGCAAAGATGAAAGCGGCGGTTTCTTTGGGGAATTTCAGCGAATAAGGTTGGCGCTGATTATTTGCCAGCGCGAAATTGCCGCTCAAATACGGAATGGTCGCTTTGATTGGCATTTCTAAAATTTTCTCTGCGTCTGGCTTGCTTGCTCCTTCCAAGCCCACTGCGCGGTTGAGAATTGTAAAAATCGCGTTTTCGCGGACGCCTTTGTTCTTCAGATAATCCAACAAAATTTTAGCTGAATGCACTGCGCTCAGGTCTGTGCTGACGATTAATGCGATTAAATCTGCGTGTTGTAGCAAAGGCAGGCTGATCTTGGAGAGCGAACGTCCTAAATCCACCAACACATAATCAAATGCGGATTTAATTCCCGCCACAATATCCCAAATCCGCGCCACGTTCAAACGATTGCCGCTTTCCGGGTCCGGCGAGCCAGCTAACAAGTTGAACTTCCACAGCGGAATCTCAGGGAGTTCGGTTTCAAAATAATCGGGCTTCATTTCCAAAGGCGGAATATCGGCGACGGTGACAATATTTTGCTGACCCAGATACCCAACCAAAGGCGCAATTGAGCCCATTGGCAAAACCAAATCCACCAGCGCCACTTTCGCTTCCGGCTGAGTCTGGCTGATATTCATCGCAATATTCGCGCAAAGAGAGGATGTGCCAGCTCCGCCTTTGGCGCTGGCAAAAACAATTAATAGCCCGCCTTCTCTGGCAGTGGCGGCGGTAATTCCCAAGAGCCGATTAACGGTTTCATTAAGCGTGGCAACTGCCTGCCCCGATTTGGTAATATATTCATTAAAGCCCGCATCCAAACAGGATTTAATCCGCAGGACGCTGGGGTCGCCGCTTAATGCGATTAATGGGATGTCTTTTGTGCGCGCATCCTGACGGAGTTTTGCGGAAATTTCCTCGCCTTTTAAATCCGGGAGGGTTGGATCAATGATGATCAGATCCGGGCGGTCGCGCCAAGCGGAAATTAAGCCCTCTTTACCAGAGCCAGCCTGAAGAACTTGATATTTTTGGGCGACGAGATTCCGCGCAATGAAATTTCTACTCGCCACGTCGGCATCTACGATTAATATATTCTTCTCAGGCATGGACTCTTTCCGTACGCCTTTCGCGTACTCGTTTTATGTCATGCTTCAATCGGCGGCATCAGGTAGCCGAGTCCCGAGCGCGTGACAATATGCTTGGGGCTGTGAGCATCCTCCTCCAGTTTTTGTCTGAGGCGGGCAATGCTCACCCATAAAATTTCTTTATCAGTTTTATATTCAGCGCCCCACACGCTGGAGAGCAGGTCTTCCGATGTGAGGATTTTGCCAATGTTATGCGCGAATTGAAGCAAAAGGCGGTATTCCGTCGCGGAGAGCGAAATCGGCTGTTCGCCGATCCAAACCTCCGCGCGCGCAAAATCAATTTTCAAACTATCGTGCGTGAAGAAGCGCGCCTGCCCCACTTCGGAGGGGGCTTGTACGCGCCGCAAAACAGCGCGCACGCGGGCTAATAACTCGGTAGCGGAGAAAGGTTTGACCAAGTAATCGTCTGCGCCAAGGTCCAAGCCGCGCACGCGATCTTGCTCTTCGCCGCGGGCGGTGAGGATGACGATCGGCACGCTTGAGAATTCGCGCAGTCTTTGGCACACGCCAAAACCGTCTAAGCGCGGCATCATTACGTCCAGCAAAACCAAATCTATTGGCTGAGCAGAGAAAACGTCCAAGGCTTGCACGCCGTCTTGCGCGGTGGATACTTCGTAGCCTTCCGTGCGCAGGTTCGCTTCCAAAAGCCGCAGATACCGAGGTTCATCGTCCACGATCAAAATTCGCTTGGCCATACAACTCTCCTTGAGGATAAAAGATGAATGCAGGTCAGAGCGTTGGGTCAACGGGCAGTTCGATAAAAAAGGTCGTGCCCTGATCCAACACTGACTCTACCCAAATATTACCATGATGCGCCATAACAATTTGCTTGCAGATATACAGCCCCAAGCCCGTGCCGGTGACGGTGCGCTCGCCCGGCACGCGATAAAAACGCTCGAATAGAAACGGTAAATAATCTTCGGGAATGCCTTCGCCTTGATCTGCAAATGAAGCGACCACCTTGTTGCCCACCGGCTTGACCGAAATTTTCAATGTGGAGTTGGGGGCGTATTTAATCGCATTGCTAAACAGGTTCTCAAAAACTTGCGAAAGCCGCACGCCATCGCCAGCTACCGGAGGTAAAGACTCAAAATCAAATTCAATTTTCAAGTCCGGGTGATGCGTATTAACGCGAATCGCCACATCGCGGATTAATGCATCCAGGCGGATGGGCGCAAACTTGAACTGCAAGGTCTTGCTTTGCAGGCGCGCGGATTCGAGCATATCCTCAATCAAGCGCGTAAGGCGGTCGGCTTCTTCGTCAATGATGGTGAGAAATTCCTGTTGCGTAGCTTCGTCCCAGGAAGTATCCTGTCTGAGCAGGCTGGTGCTGTATCCCTTAATAAAACCGAGCGGCGTCCTCAATTCGTGCGAGATGGTCGAAACAAAATCGTCTTGCAGGCGCATTTGTCGCTGTACCGAATCCAATTCTTCATAGGCGATATTCAATTCTTTTTGTTCAATGATGGCTAAAGCCCAACTCGATTGCAGAGAAGCTAAATGCACGTGCAGTTCCGAATACGGCGGTCCGCCGAAACGCACATACACGATCGCGCCTTTTTTGGTTGGACTTAATGAAATCGGGAAGCCTAATAAATAAGCCTGCGAAAGCCGATCAAACGTGCGGATCTTTTTAGCAGGCTCGCGCAGAAGCATCTTACCTTTGGCGATCACTTCGTGCGCGAAATTTTCGCCCCAAACCGTATCCGCTTCACCGCCTTTGCCGCGCCCCAAAGCGCGCGCATAGATTACATCAGTGGTCTTGGCGCGCGTATCTAAAAAATAAACGGCGACATTGTCAAAAATAAAATCGCCGCGCAAAGCGCCAAATAATTTATCCAGCGCGGCTTTCCAATTTTGCTGTTTTTGGACTTCTTTGAAAATATCGTGCAATGTCGCCAGCGTTTTCAGATCCATGCTTCCTCTAATTTATGGGACGGAAAGTAACGGAAACTTAAAGGTTGAGCCTTTGCCTTCTATTGATTGTACATCCAATAATGAGCCGTGCGCTTCCACAACTTGACGAACTAAAGAAAGACCCAATCCGGCGCCGCCATAATTCCGCGTGGATGAGCCGTCCAATTGATGGAACGCCTCGAAGATCTCTTGAAAGCGCTCTTTAGGGATTCCAATCCCCGTATCGGCAATTGAAATTTGGACTAAGTTGTGTCCTTCCACTCTCAGATCAGCCGTTACGCTCCCGCCCGACGGGGTGAACTTGATTGCGTTATCCAATAGCTGATTCACCGCCCAGCCAATTTTTTCGGGGTCGGCTTGGACGAAAGGAATTTCCGTCACAGCGCTCATACTTAACTGCACGCCGCGTTCTTCCGCTTTAGAACTCGCAGATTTGACCGCCAGCGTGATCAACCGCCGAATATCTACTTTCTCTAGTTTCATGCTCATTTCGCCGCGCGTAGCAAGCGAGAACATGATCAAATCGTCAATCATGCCTTCCAGTTTGCTGGCGGCGCGTTGACTAACTTGCAAGCCATGTTTTTGTTCATTGGAAATCGGTCCCAGCGATTCGGTGACCATCAACTCCAAATAGCCTTTGACGTGCGTCAACGGCGTGCGTAGCTCATGCGAAATATTCGCCACAAAATTGGCTTTCATCTGGCTCAATTCCGAAAGGCGTTGTAAGGCTTGATTCAATTCCGCCGTGCGGTCTTTGACTCTTTGTTCCAGATTGCGATAGGCGGCATGTAAAACGGAGCGTAATTGCACAATTTGTTCGGTGACTACTTGATCCAATTCATCGCGCGTGATGAGATTCAGATCCATTAACGCCTGCCCAAGCAACATTTGTTTTCCGCTGGAAGCTTCAGACGCTTGATATGCCAGCGCCTTACGCAGATCCGCTTCAGTCAGCATTCCTTTTTGAACGAGATATTCGCCCAAACGCGGGATTAACATTTCAGGGGTGAGCTTTGGTTGATTTTGAACCATTGGTTTATTCCTGCCAGACCCACTCTCCGCCAAGCATGGTTGCCGAAGAATGCAAAGCGAGTATGGCGTTGGGGTCTATCGTAAATATATCTTCATCCAAAACGATTAAATCGGCAAGGTAATTTTCCGCCAATTTGCCGAGGCGGCTTTCCGCATTGGCGGCGTAGGCGGCGCCTACGGTGTAGGCGGATAATGCTTGAGCTAAAGAAATTTTCTGTTCGGGGTACCAGCCCTCGGCGGAGGGAGAGCCGTCTGCGCGTCTGCGAGTCACTGCGGCGTGCAATCCTAAAAATGGATTGGGCGATTCAACGGGCGCGTCTGATCCAAAGGCGAGCGTAGCGCCATGCTTCAATTGATTCTGCCAAGCGTAGGCGAGCGCGGAGCGTTCTCCCCAAAAGCGATCGGCGGCGAGCATATCGGAGACGGCGTGAATCGGTTGCATGGAGGCGACCACATTCAATTGCGCGAGGCGCGGCGCGTCATCGGGATGCAGGATTTGCACATGCTCAATGCGATGGCGTAAATGCGGCAAACCATTTTCGGTTTCATAGTCGCGGAGTTGTGCGTAGGCGTTGAGAACTTCGTGATTGGCGCGATCGCCAATGGCATGAACGGTCATGCTTAAGCCCACGTCTGCGGCCTTGCGCGCATATTCAAAAAGTTCTTCGCCATCCATATTGAGAATGCCTTTGTTATTGGGTTCGTCTGCATAGGGTTGAAACATCGCGGCAGTGTGCGGACCCAACGCGCCATCCATAAAGGCTTTGACGGAGCCGATCCACAGCCATTGATCGCCGAAGCCCGTGCGTAAGCCTAAATCATTAGCTTGCTCCACGCTTTCAACGGGGATGTTTTTATTCACGCGCAATTTTAATTTGTTCTTTGCATGTAAAGATTGCAGAGCCATAAAAGAATCGCGGCGGTCAAAATCATGGATGCCGGTCAAGCCCATCTTCCATAAAATGGGTTGCGCTTTTTCAATCGCGCTTTCAATATCTTGCGCGGTGGCGGCTGGAAGAACAGCCGAGATCAAGCGCATGGCGGTCTCTAACAAAATGCCGGTGGCGTTGCCGTTTGCATCGCGTTGGATCGCTCCGTTTTTTGGATCGGGCGTTTGGTTGACGATGTTTGCAGATTTCAACGCGGCAGAATTAACCCAGCCTGCATGAAGCGACTTGGCGGTGAGATAGACCGGGTTATTTGGCGCCAGCGCATCCAACTCGCCGAGGGTGGGCCAGCCAGCGTTATCAGTCCACTCGTTTTGATTCCAGCCGTGACCTAAAACCCATTCTCCCGGCTTTGAGTTTTTCACTCGCTCAGCGACTCGCTGTAAACATTCCGCTTTTGTTTTGGTTTCACAGTCAATTTTGGTCAGCCCGAGCGCATAATGTTGGATGTGGATATGAGCGTCGGTGAGACCGGGCAAAATGGTTTTGCCTTGCATATCTTGTTTTTCTATTTTGCCATGGGCAATGCTTTCTAACTTTTCTTTCTCCCCCACCGCAAGGATTCTTTCTCTGGCAATTAAAATTGCAGAGGCTTGCGGATTTTTTTCATCAAACGTGTGAATGTTGGCGTTGTAAAGTAGTTTCATAATCATCCTTAAAAAAAGAGACATGGCGGCGCCATGTCTCTTGAAGTTAGGTCAATTTATCTAACAAAGAATCTAACTCTTCATTTGAGTAGTAATAAATGGTAAGCGTTCCGCCGTTTTTGCTATGCTTCAAAGCGACTTTCGTCCCCAAGCTTTTTTGCAGTCTCTTTTCCACGTCGCCAATATCAGCGCTGCGAAAGGGTTTCTTTGCTTTGACTGGCAGTGGTCTCACCCCCGAAAGTTTTCGCACCAATTCTTCGGTTTGACGAACGCTCAGCGAAAGATTCATAACCGTTTGCAAAGCGGAAGATTGCGCCTTTTGCGTAGATAAAGCCAATAAAGCCCGCGCATGGCCTTCGGTGACTTTTCCATCTACTAGCGCTTGTTTCACTACATCTGCCAGCCCAAGCAAACGCAAGGTATTGGTCACTGCCACGCGGCTCTTCCCCACGTGCTTGGCGACCATCTCGTGCGAGAGGCTGAAATCCTGCACCAGATGATGATACGCTTCGGCTTCTTCCAGCGCGTTCAAATCGGCGCGTTGGACGTTTTCGATCAAAGCGATTTCCAGCAATTCTTGATTATTCGCTTCGCGCAGAATTACGGGAACCGTTTTCAGTCCGGCGCGTTGCGAGGCTTGTAAACGTCTTTCGCCGGCGATTAAAGTAAATGTGCCGTCGCCCTTGGGCAAAACAATCAAAGGTTGAATCACGCCATGCTCGCGGATCGAAGCGGCTAATTCGTTGAGTTGTTCTTCTTTGAACGTCAAACGCGGTTGGCTGGGGTTGCGTTGAATTAATTCCACAGCCACTTGTTGCACACCCGAGCCGCCGCCGCTGACAAAGCCCGAAGGCGGCACGGCAGTTTTCCCGCCCGGGATTAATGCGTCTAACCCTTTACCTAAACCTTTTCGTTGAGCCATGCTTACTCCTTGTCCATTGAACCGCGAAGTTCGCCAAGAGCGCGAAGAGCCTTTTAAATCTTTGCGAACTTCGCATTCTTAGCGGTAAAAATATCTCTATTGTTTATCGCCTTTTAACAATTCTTTTGCCAAAGCCTCATACGCCAATGCCCCAACCGAAGTGGGCGCATATTCCGAAATGGGCAGTCCATACGAAGGCGCTTCTGCCAAGCGAATGCTACGCGGAATGACGCTCTTGAACACAAGGTTCGGAAAATGCCGATTAACTTCATCCACCACATCGGTAGAAAGATTCGTGCGGTTGTCAAACATGGTCAAGACCACGCCGCGCACATGCAATTCAGGGAACAAGGCCGATTTCACGCGCTCAATCGTTTGCGTTAGTTGACCTAAACCTTCCAAAGCCAAATATTCGCATTGCACCGGCACGATCACGCCATCCATCGCCGCCATCAAACCGTTGACGGTCAACAAACCCAGCGAAGGCGGGCAATCAATCAGCACATAATCATACCGATTGGCAATTGATAAAATCGCTTTGCGCAATCTGGATTCGCGGGCAAGTTCATCCACCAGTTCCACTTCTGCGCCTGCCAGCGATGGCGAAGAAGGCAGTAAAGATAATTTCAATCTTTCATTCAACAGCACATACGGGAAAATATTCGGCTCGCCTAATAAGGCTTCATACGTTCCGCCGGCTACGGTTAATTTATCTACGCCTACGCAAGATGTGGCATTGGCTTGCGGGTCTAAATCCACCACCAAAACATTTTTACCCAAGCGCGCCAAATACGCCGCAAGGTTGATGGTGGATGTTGTTTTTCCAACGCCGCCTTTTTGATTCACTAACGTATAAATCTTCGTCACCACAAAACCTCCATCATGCAACTTTCAATTTCTTTTTGAGTCGGAATGCCATTCAAGCCAACGCGCGTCACCGAATGCGCCGCCAAATGCGTCGCAAAGCGTGCCGCTTCCCAAGGGTCTTTTGTTTGTAGCAAGCGGACAAAAAGAGCGGCCGCAAAAATATCGCCCGCGCCAGTCGCATCCACTTCTTCAACAAGCGGGGCGCGAAAACTTCGGCGATCTCCGTTCCAATATAAAACTGAACCTAGTTCTCCTTCTGTGAGACAAAGCAGTTTGGTTTGATGCGCCATTGATTCGACAAGTTCCAAATCACGCTTGACGTCTTCCACGCTCATTACCACGCACCCTACTTGACCGAGAACCTGCTCGCTGTTTTCCCAAGCGCTCGCCTGCACCTGACCATTTTCGTCCCAAGTCCGCATCCAGCCTTGCGGCGTGACGCCGAGCCAAGAATTGGGAAATTGTTTTGCCAAATCTGGATCAACTTCTTGAGCAATTGGCGCGAGATGTACGATAGGGGCATTTCGCCAAACTGGCGGAACATGTTCAAAATTTATTTTTTCAGCTTGATGAAACAGCGTTTGCTTCCTGCCGTTTTCTGTTTTCACATTTTCAAAGGTTGTGCTAAATTCAGCGGGGATATTGACAATTTGAATCCCAGCTAACGCTTCCGCAGGCGCATCGTTTGCAAATGAAGTGATGATGCCCACTTGCATTCCCAATGCACGCGCGGTCAACGCTGAATATGCGACTGAACCGCCTAATTGCTTTCCATGCGGCGTAAGGTCCACCGCCACATGCCCAATCGCAAGATAATCTATCGGCTGAAGGGTTGCAGGCTCAGACATAAAAGAATTATAAACGCGATTCACGGCGCTTATGCCAGCCTCTTTGTATCGGGAGCGTCTAAAAGAATGGGCTAAAGCGCCTTTCACCACAGAGAACGCCGCGACCGCAGAGATTTAGTTCTCCCTGCTCAAGCCGCCGTCCTCGGCGGCGGGGACGCCGCCTTGAGCGATGGGAAGCGTCAGGCTAAAAGCCTGACCTACGGTCTTACGCCTAAAAAACGATAGACCATAAACTCAGCGTCTATGGTCTATTATCTATTGATTATCTATCGTTCAATTTATTCTTTGGGCAAGATCACTACTTTGCGGTAAGGTTCATCGCCGGAGCTTTCGGTCATTACGGCTGGGTCGCCGCGCAATTCGATGTGTATCACCCGACGTTCGCCGGAAGGCATGGGTTCCATCGTCACCTTTTTGCCGGTGCGCGTCACTTGATCTGCCATGCGGCGCGCCAATTGACGGATTTGCTTTTCGCGGCGGGCGCGATAGCCTTCCACGTCAATAGTTAGTTGAATCCATTGCTGGGTTTCTTTGCCCACGATCAAAGACGCAACGTGTTGAAAGGCATTGAGCGTTTCGGCGTGTCTGCCGATCAGCGCGCTCAAATCTTCGCCGCGCACATCTACAAGAATGTTGTGGCGGTCTTCTTGATTACTTTCGTCAAAGTGCGCGGAAACTTGCGCTTGCAAGCCGAGATGGTGAATTAACTTTGAAACTACTTCTTCGGTTGTATTGAGAAGCGGGTCGTTGAGTTCGTCGATTCTGCGGGTTGGGGCGGCAGGTTTTTCTTCCGCTTTCTTTTCTTGGCGGGGCGCTTTTGGTTCGCGCGGTTTTTTAGGTTCGCGCGCTTTGGGTTTAGATTCTGCTTTCGGAGCAGGAGCAGGCTGGGGCGCGGCTGGGGCGGGTTCTTCCATCCCGGGCGGCGGGTTGACGGTGAGACGCACGCGCACTTGGCGTCCGCCTAATCCAAACAAGCCTTTGCTACCAGAATCTAACACTTCCACTGAAACGGCGTCGGCGGTTAAGCCGAGTTGCGCGAGACCTTGTTCAAGAGCCTCTTCAACGGTTGGAGCGATGATTTCAAGCGTGGTGCGCTCGTTCATGGAGCCTCCCTATTTCTTTACAGGTTTGTTGTTGTTTTTTGATCCGCCGGGCATCAGGTTGCGCCAGTCGGCTTTGCCTTGCATCATGGCTTGAATGATAGCAAGAATATTGCTGGTGAGCAAGTATAGCGAGAAGCCGGAAGAATATGCCGAAGCCATCATAATCATCATGATCGGCATGGTGAAGCTCATGGATTTGGACATCTGCGCGCTTTGATCGTTGGGGTTGGCGCTGGGCGGCGTGGAAAGCCGAATTTGAAAGAAGGATGTGATGCCGACTAACACGACTAAAATCGGGATGCTAAACCCAAGCACGGAGGTAAATTCCGGGCGGCCTAAATCCATCCATAAAAATTTGCTGTTGAGCGGCACAATGGAGGAGACGCTCAAGATCGGCAAGAATTTTTGGGGCCAGGCGTAAACGCTACGCGCCAATTCCAGCATGGAGAGCGGCGTAACTGCCAGCGTACGGTTGAGGGCTTGGATCAACGCGAACCACAGCGGCAGTTGAATCAGCATCGGCAAGCAGGAAGCGAACGGGCTAATGCCGCGATCTGAATAAATCCGCATTTGTTCTTGGGCGAGTTTCTCGCGGTCTTTGGCGTATTTCTTTTGAATATCCTGCCATTCTTTATCGTTTTGCAATTCTTGCATGGCTTGCGCGCTTTTTAGTTGCTGGGCATTGAGGGGCCAGGTCGCCACGCGAATCAAAACGGTGAAGATCACGATCGTCCAGCCGAAGGCATTTTCTCCGTGACCTAAGAGGGCATAAATCCATAAAAGGAGGTTTACGAAGATGGCGATGAACGCATTCCAATTGAGGACGATGTACGCCAACACGGCGATAATTAAAATGGTTTTGAAAGCGCTATTCGCCGAGCCAGCCGGAAGTTGGGGTTGAGCGGTTGAAGCTTGTTTTGAGTTATTCATTCGTCAGCAGACTCCTTGCTATTTCTCTGGGGTGAAGGTCCAGGCTTGTTTCCCGTCCGCATCATAAGCGGCTAATAAAAATTTCGCTTTATATGGCGCCACGAGAATGAGATCGCCAGCCGCGACTGGCGTGGTGTAAATTGTAGCTTTGGGAGAATCGCTATCCACTACTTTGTTCCAGACGATTTTCGCGTCTTTATCTAAGGCGAAGAAAGCGCCCGCTTCAGACGCAACGTAGATTTGGTCGCCCACTACCAGCGGACTCGCCACGATGGGACCGTCTGGTTTCACCGCGTCCCAATTTTGTTTGCCGCCAATCAAATCAAAGGAATAGACGTTGCCATCCAGATCGGCGTAATATAAAACGCTTCCGTCCAAAACTGGCGTTCCCCAAACCCAATTGGTTGCGCCCGCTAAAACGCTTTGTCCGCCGGTGGCGCTGATAAATTCCACGTTGGATGCAAATGAGCCGACGTAAACGCCGCCTTCGGCAACCGCCGGGCTACTCGGAATTGCCGCGCCTAAATCTACCGTAGCGACAACTTGATTCGTGGAAGCGTCCAGAATGTGGAGTTGATGATCGAGCGAGGCGATGTAAATCAGATGATCGTCAATCACTGGGGCAGACCAAAGCGCGCCGCCCAATTCAATCGGATCGGCGACGGGTTTGCCGTCCATATCTAAAATATAAACAAAGCCGTCTGTATTGGGGGCGTAAATTTTATCGTTCACCACCAACGGCGAAGCGATCCATTTAGATTTCGCGCCGAGGAAAGGCTCTGCCCAAGTCTCTTTGCCGGTTTCTGGGTTGAGGCTGACAAAGGCGTTGTTCGTGCCTTCGCTTCCAATCAGCAATTGTCCGTTCGCTAAAACGGGCGTGGCAAAATAGACGTGTTTGCCGTCGGCGCTTTCCGGGTAACGCCAAACTTCTTTATGGGTTTTCAAATCCACCGCGTAAATAAAAGAGCCGGTGGTTAGGTAGGCGCGTTCTGCATCTGCCGCCAAGCCGGGCCAGGTATTAACGGCGGTCTTGCCGGAACAAGCGCTTAACACAAAAGCGCCGAGCGTGAGCAAAGCGATTAAAGATATTTTTTTGATGTTCAAATTGGATGTACTCCTAGCTAAGACAACAAAGCAAGCTTGTTGTGAAATGTTGAAGCGTAAACGTAAATTATGGGACCGGGTCGTACCCGCCCGGGTTGAAAGGGTTGCAACGAAAGATGCGCCAAATTGCCATCAGCGAACCTTTGAGCGCGCCGTATTTATAAATAGCTTGATAACCATAATGAGAACAGGAGGGGTAAAAGCGACAGGTATTCGCGGGTAAACCGGGGGAGATTATTTTTTGATAAAGCCGAATGACCGCCAGCAAGAGAATGCGCGGCGCGTTCCAAATTGTGCGCGGCAAGTCGCGCAGGCGCGGCTCGTTTGGATATTCATGTAAATGGAATTCTTCTTCAGGATCCATTTGAGAGGATTAATTTTGCTCGGTTGAGTAATGCAATCACGGCTTCGCGGGTTTCCGCCAAAGAGGTTGCCGCCAGTTTGGGGCGGGCAATCAGGATCAGGTCCCAGTTGGGGGCGATGGCTGGAAGTAGAGGTCGCAGGGCTTCGCGCAAGAGGCGCTTGGCGCGGTTGCGCTGAACCGCCGTGCCGACTGTTTTTCCAGCGGTCACGCCAATGCGTAAATTCTGCGAAGCGCTGGGCAGGGCAACTAATACAGCAAGCGGGTGGGCATAAGACTTGCCAGTTTGCCGCACCCGCTTGAAATCTTCCGATCGGGTCAGTCGAAATCTACTCTGCACCCAGCCCTCGAAAGGAGTTTATTCTGTAAAACCCGCCGATTTACCAGCGTGTTTTCTTGACATGCTCGTTGGATTTAACCGTGAGCTTATAGCGCCCCTTAAGGCGGCGGCGCTTGAGGACGTTGCGCCCATCCGCTGAAGCCATGCGTTGGCGAAAGCCATGCACGCGCACGCGGCGGCGAATTTTAGGTTGGTACGTTCGCTTGGTCATTCTGGATATTTCCTTATTCTTTCAAAGATAAGAGCAAGTCCCACATGGGGAGCTAACTGGCTTTTAGAGGCGGGGTATTATACCCCGAGGTTTTCGATTCGGTCAATTTGAATCTGGCGATAATTTTCTGCGCCGCCCCCGCCGCTTTGCAAGGCTGAAAACTCATTCTGAGGCTCCGCATTTTATAATTAGCCATTCAAGGAGTTTGCCATGCTCAAGTCAACGGATCATTTTGCAAGTTTATTCCAGTACGCGCCGATCTCTTTGTGGGAAGAAGATTACAGCGGCATCAAATCTTTTTTTGACGAACTTCGCGCGCACGGGGTAATAGATTTAAATGAATATTTTAATACGAATCCGCATGAGATTGACGCTTGTGTAAAAAAAATAAAAGTTAACCACGTCAATCAGGCGACCCTTGAAATGTTCGGAGCAAGTTCAGAGGCGGATTTACTGACCAACTTGGATAAAATATTTCGCGATGAAATGCACGGGCATTTCCGCTCAGAATTGCTCGCGCTCTGGCACGGCGAGATCAGTTGGGCGGGCGAAGGCGTTAACTACACGTTAGACGGTATTCCGCTCAACATTCGTTTGAGTTGGCGCATCCTGCCGGAATGTCAGGAGAGTTGGCGCTGCGTGCTGGTCGCCATTCAAAACATTACCGCATTAAAAAAAGCGGAAACGCGCTTTCAGCGTCTTTTTCAGTATGCCCCCATTTCTTTATGGGAAGAAGATTATCACGAGCTAAAAGAACTGATGGATGAATTACGCGAACAAGGCGTAACTGATTTACAAGCGCATCTTACGTCAAACCCGGAATTGGTTGACCGCTTTATGAGCCTGATTCGGGTTTTGGATGTTAACCAAAAAACGCTCGATCTCTTCGGCGCGCCTTCAAAAGAAATTTTGCTCAAAAATTTGGATCAGGTCTTTCGCGGCGAGGCGCATCGCCATTTTGCGAGCGAATTGGTGGATATGTGGAACGGCAAAGTAACTTACGAAAGAGACGGCGTTAATTATTCGCTCTCTGGCGAGCCGTTCAACATTCATCTGGATTGGCGGATCATGCCGGGTCACGAGCAGGATTTCAATTGGGTCTTAGTGGCGATTCAAGATATTACCGCCCGCAAAAAAGCGGAAGAATATTTGCGCTATCTCGGCACGCACGACGTAATGACCGGTTTATACAATCGCGCTTTTTTTGAGGAACAAATTGCCAAATCCGCAGAAGCGGAAAACCTCGGCATCATCATCGCCGACTTGGACGGATTAAAGCCCGTAAACGACGCCTTCGGTCATGCGGCGGGAGATAAATTTATCCGCCGCGCGGCGGAGGTGCTGAAATCCGCTTTTGAAGAAGATACGCTCATCGCGCGGATTGGCGGCGACGAATTTGCCGTTCTTCTGCCTGATCAAAGCGAAGAAGAGCTTCAAAAAACGCTGGAAAGAATCCGCTCGCTCATTCCGCTGAACAATAAATATTATCAGGGACCGGAGTTGGGCATCTCTCTCGGAGCCGCCGTCCGTAACAAAAACGAACCCCTTGAAAAAACCATTACGCGGGCGGATAGCTCCATGTATACAGAAAAAGCTTTGCATCATAAAGGCGAGAAATAAAAAGAGCGCCGCGTTATGCGGCGCTCGCTAAAAAGTTATTGTAGTAATAGCCCAACTTTATCCGGGTTGGTTGGGTCAGAAAGGTCAACCATTACGTTGACCACCGACCCGACCTGTACTTGCGAAAGACGGATCAACGGCACGGTCATCGTTTTGGTCACTTGATAAGGCGGGCGCATAGCAACTTCAATTTCCAAGACCAACGTCACGCGCGGCTGGTGATTGATCAACATGCCCGTATCTTGCAGGGATAAGATCTTCGCCTGCCCGGGCGTGCCTTTTGCCATGAGTTCTTGCGCGCGCTTCTGATTATTCTTTATCAAATAAAGGGGAATGCCAATCGAAGCCGCGACGATAACCGCCGTGCAAAGCAACGAACCGCAAACCGTGATTGCCGTAAACAAGAGACTGCCGCCAAGAATAGGTTCCATTCAAAAACTCCTAAAAAATAAGTAATAAATTGATGTTTCAAGTATACAGTATGAGGAATACAAAACTATGGCTATTTAGTCCTATATTAAAGGAGCGCAATGGATTTTAAATTAACGATCTATTCAGATTACGTCTGCCCGTGGTGTTATGTGGGTCAGGGTGTGGCGACTCAATTGGAAAAAGAATATCAAGCGGCTGTGGAATGGCGCCCTTACTACCTCAGGCCCGATACGCCGCCCGAAGGCATGGACCTACCCGATTATGTGCTTCGCGCCCGCGCAAACGGTTCAGAGAATCGGCTGGCGCAGTTGGCAAACGCCAACGGCTTAGAATACCGCCCTTCCGACCGGATGTATAACACGCGGCTGGCGCATGAAGCCACCGCATACGCTCACGAACAGGGCAAAGCAAATGAATTTCATCGCTTGGTTTTTCATAAAGTCTTTGTAGAAGGCGCAGACCCCAGCGCTTGGGAAGTCCTTCGTTCTATCGCGCAGGAGATTGGCTTAAACGGCGTAGAGATGCAGAAAGCTGTGGAAAGCGGAAAATATACCGAGCTAGTCGCCGCGCAAGTTCGAGAGGCGCAACAGATCGGCGTGCAAAGCGTGCCAACTTTCGTAATCAACGATCAATATGCCGTCGTTGGCGCGCAACCTTACGAGGTTTTTAAGCGGGCTTTGGGAGAAATCTTGGGTAAATAAACTACCCGCCAAAATATTTCTCGACTTTTTTCTTCTTCTCTTCGGGGATGAACGAGCATTCATACGCAAAACGATTGCAGGTTTGAATTTCCGCCAGACTCATGCCGAGAATTTCATGCGCGATGCGATACTCATTATTGAGATTGGTTTCGAGAACTTCGGGATCGTCCGAATTGATAGTTACTTTCACGCCCAGGTCAAATAATTTTTTGAGCGGGTGTTCTTCAATCGTCCGCACGGAATTGGTCAGGTAGTTGCTCCACGGGTTCACTTCCAGCGTGATATTTTTTTCTTTGATCAACTCAACGACTTTCAGATCTTCAATGCTGTGAATGCCATGCCCAATACGATCCGGCTGAAAGTTTTCGATGGTTGCCTGAACTGCGGCGGCGGGCGTATCCTCCCCGCTATGAATGGTGATTTTGAGACCGGCTTCTTTAGCTTTGCGGATCGGCTTCACAAAATCGCTGAGCGGGTAAAGCGCTTCGCCGTCTGCCAGATCAACAGCTTGAATATGTTTCCGGTGGCGTAGCGCCCAATCCACTGTTTTGACGCAGGATTCCGCGCCCATGCTCCGCGAGGTGATGGCGATAATGCCAATTACCATGTCCAATTCTTTTTCGGCGCGCGCTTGAGCGCGAAGCAAGCCTTCGAGACTGGCATCCCAATCCACGCGGTGTTTATGAAAAGCCCAATCCGGCGAGAAGCGCACTTCAAATAATTTAATATTTTGGCGGGCGCAATCTTCAAACAGTTCCCAGGCGATGCGTTCAAAAACGGCGGGCGCGGTAATGCTGTTTTGAAAAATATCAAAAGCTTTGAGAACCGCTTCTAAACTTTGGAGTTGTTCATAAATTTTGACCGAGCGATTCAATTCGGCAATTTCATAGGACGGAATTTTCAATTGATATTCACGGGCGACGTCTATGATGGTTTGCGTGCGGATTGAACCTTCAAGGTGGCAATGAATTTCAGTTTTCGGTATATCGTTGTATTGCGGGTCAAAGTTTTTCATGGAAGCCTGCCTTCCGCATATTTTACCGCGTTGATAAATTTCAGACGGGCGGCGAATTAAGCGCGAGGTCCGAAAAGCGGCGCGGGGGTTAAATTAAAAAGGAGTTGAGCGCGTCAACTCCCTTGATACGAAACGTCCTATTCTTTGCTTCTTTTGAAATCCACGAAGCGATAGCCAACGCCGCGCTCAGTCAAAATATATTGCGGGTTGGCGGGGTCTTTTTCCAATTTTTGCCTGAGGTAGTTAATGTAGAGGCGCACGTAATGCGGCTCGTCGCGGTATTCGTAGCCCCAAACTTTTTGAAGCAGTTGATCGTGCGAGACGACCCAGCCCGCATTTTGCACAAGATGAAAAAGCAGGCGATACTCGGTGGGACGCAGTTTGACGAGCTTGCCTTCGAGCCAAATTTCGCGGCGGTCAAAATCTATTTTGAGGCGTTTGTCAATTTCGAGCAAGCCGTGCATGGAGCCGCTGGCGCTTTCGGTGCGGCGAAGCACGGCTTTGATGCGGCTGACCAACTCACGCGGGCTGAACGGTTTGGTGACGTAATCGTCGGCGCCGTGTTCAAGCCCGCGCACACGATCGTCTTCTTCGCCTTTGGCAGTGAGCATGATCACGGGGACGTTGGTAATCTCGCGCACGGTTTCTAAAACTTCAAAACCGTCTAAATCGGGCATCATCACGTCGAGCAGAATTAAATCTGGCGTGGCGTCTCTCAATTTTTGGATGGCTTGCTTGCCGTTGAAAGCTTCGACAACTTGAAAACCGTCGTGTTCTAAATTCATGCGGATGAAGCGCACCATGCGTTCTTCGTCATCCACGACTAGAATTTTTCTACGCTCTAAATCTTCCGCTGGCATGTTACTCTCTCACGAAGCCGATGATCTTATCTTCGCCCGCGCTATCGAGAATTTCGATGAAGCTAACCTTGTTAAGCGGCCAAATCACTTTGGTGACGTTGTTATCCAGATAGTGCAAATCTTTTCCGTCTTTTTGACGGGGATTCATTACCATAATGATAGTATCCGTCGCTTTGGGGAGTTCTTCCACCTCCCCCGCCACGGAAGTTTCATTTGCGATGTGTAAAATGATTGAATGTGCCATAACTGATTTCTCTTTTCGTAATTAATTCTTGACCAAAATTTGCATTTTCAATTTGCCCAGCGCGATGATATCGCCATGATTTA
>JADLCG010000235.1 GCA_020847355.1 Anaerolineales bacterium
ATTCGGTATAGAGCGTATCGTCCGTAACTTGCAATTCGTCAAAGCCGTAAATGATGCGGATGGCCGCCTTGCCTTCGGGCGTGAGCATAAAATCTATAAACGCGCGTTGTAAAACGCGGCGCATTTCCAGCGGCAGGCGCGTGGAAAAAGAAATATTATCGTAGGGGATGACCGCCTCAGAGCGCCACACCACGATCACTTTATCCAACACGTCGGGATAATCCGCTTCAAGCGCGGGCGAAGCGCGCGCATCAATGAAGGTCGCGCCAAAATCGCAAATATCCGCCGTGTAGACTGCGCGCACCACGCTGGGTTGACCTTCGAGAAACGCGCCGCTTCGGACTTTAACCCCAGCCTGATTCAGCAATCCGAGCGGCAGAACATACCCGGAAGGCGAAAACGGATCGCTCCAACACGGTTTTTTATTTTCAAATTGTTTTAACGCCGCTGTCAATTTATCCGTATTTTGATTACGGGCTTCATCGTAAAAAGATTCAAACTTACTATCGCGATTAACGATGATCTGGATTCCATATAACAGTTGTCCTTTGCGCGCGCTCGCTAACGCCGCCACAACCGAGTTATCTTTTTTGGCGAGTAAATATCCAAATGGAGAAAGCGCCGCCAGATCCGCATTGCCTGCGCTCAGGGCTTTGACTAACGCGCTTTCTGAAGGCGGCGCCACAGTCACGATCCGATAGCCGGTGCGTTGTTCTAAATAACCAGCCAAGGTTTCGCCTGCCGCGATCAAATCGTCCGTTGGGTGGGCGGAAGGACTCAAAGCGAGGATCAATGGATTTTGTTTAGAACCAGGCTCGGGCGTAGCGAGCGGCGCGGCTGTGGGCGCGGGCGTTTGCGTCGGCGTGGGTAGCGGCGTGGGAGTCCCTGAAGTCAATTGGATGGGCGCCGAGCAGGCGAATGCGAGGGTCGTTAGAATCAAAAAGAGTTTTTTCATTTTAAATTTGTTTGCGCGCAATCATAATGAGGTTGCTATAATAAGGCAAGTTTAGGAAAAAGAGGATGCCATGAAAAATACTTTGAATACGATCATGTCGGTGGTGATTTTGATTGTGCTGGCGGCGGGGGTTTACTTCATTGTGCAGACAGTGCGCGAAGCGACCGCCACTGCCGCGCAAGCCGCGCAGGCGCCGTTTGCCGGCATTCAACAATCGAATTACGATTTGCAAACGCAGATGGCGAATATGATGCACCCCACGCCGACGATTATCCCCGATCCGGTGACGCACATCAACGCGATTCGTTCTTTGGCGCGGTTGGAGACGATTCAATATACGGTGGAGCAAGTGGTGACCGCCGAAACGAATCAGGGCAATTTGGCTTTCGCTTTTGGAAATAAAATTTTGATTCAAATTCATGGCACGGTGGTAGCGGGTATTGATATGGAAAAGATGCAACCGCAGGACCTGCAATTGCAAGGCGATGTGTTATATGTGCGCCTTCCGCCCGCCGAAATTTTAACCGTGACTTTAGACGAAAATAAAACGGAAGTGTACACAATTCAGGACGGCATTTTTTCGGAAATAGACCCAAACCTCGTGTTGGACACGCTCAGCGCCGGTAAAGATAAAATCATAACCGCGGCTTTAGAAGACGGTATTTTGACTCAGGCGCAGAAGAACGCGCAAGTTTATTTACAGCAATTTTTTATCGGGCTGGGGTATAAAGCCGTGATCTTTCAGCAATAACCTGCGCGTTTTTATTTTTAATGATATTCAATGGCGAATGTGAATATTCTTTTAGAGCTTTTTTGGACTTTTCTCAAAGTTAACTTGCTGAGCACTTCTGGTCCCGCTTCGGTTGGGTTGTTGTATCACGAGGCGGTTGGCAAGTTTGTCACTGAGCAACAGTTCGTGCAAGCTGTGGGTTTTTCTTCCGTTTTACCCGGTAGCGACGCTTTGCAATTGGCGATGTATGTCGGCTATGCCGCGCACGGCTTTCTTGGCGGGCTGGTGGCGTTGACAGCCTCCATCCTCCCGCCCACGTTGATCATCTTAGGGGTGACGATGATTTTGCATCGGCTGAGGCGCGAGGCCTGGATCTCAAATTTCGTTGAAGGCTTGACTCCGGCGATCGCCGTGTTGATGGTTTTTACCGCGTGGAAAATTTTTCAAAAAGGCGGCAATACCGGCTGGTTTGGCTGGAGTTTGGCTTTGGTTAGCTTTCTGGCGATGTGGTTCAAACTTCCCGAACGGGCGGTCATCATCTTGGCGGGCGTGGTTGGGATTATCTTTCTCTCGCCATGAAAAAATCAAAATTTTCTCTTTGGCTTCAATTGCTGTGGATGTTCCTCAAGGTTAATTTGCTTTCTCCTTCAGGACCCGCGTCGGTGGGCTTACTGTATAAAGAAGCGGTGGGCAAAATTATGAGCGAGGAGCGTTTCGTCGAGGCGGTCGGCTTTTCTAACTTGATCCCCGGAAGCGAAGCGCTCAAACTGGCGATGTTTGTCGGGTATGCGGCGGGCGGCGTCCCCGGCGTGTTTACCGCTTTGCTGGGCGCTGTGCTTCCGCCAACTGTGATGATGTTGGTAGTTGCCGTGCTTTTGCAAACCGTGCAACATGAAGGCTGGCTGGAAGGTTTTGTCGCGGGGATGAGCCCGGCGGTGGCGGCTCTGATTGTTGTCGTCGCGTGGGAATTATTTCGCGTGGGGCAAACTAAAAAAATTGGCAAACGCACGTTGCTAATTGCCGTTTTATCCGCAATTGCTTTCTGGCTGGAAATCCCCTCGCCGCTGGTTTTGCTTGGCGCAGGAATTTTAGGCGTAATCTTATTTCGATAAACGAGACCAATATGAAATTAGAAATCTTAATCGCAACCAACGGCTTCAAAGGGACTTGGTCCTCAATTGAGTATGGCGCTTGGCTGGCAGGCGTTTTGGAGACTAACCTCACGCTTCTGGGCATAACCGAAAATTTGAATCCGGCGGAACTGGACGATCATCACCCGTTGGAAGATTTGTTTGCCGAAGCGGTGGAAATCTTCCAAAGCCGAGGAATTAAATATAACCTTGAAATTCAAAATGGAACTGTGGAGGAGATTCTGCCGCAAAAAACGCGGCAAGGCTCTTACCTCACCGTCGTGAGTCCATTGGGCAGGCCGCACTTGCGAAGATTGTTGACCGGACGTTCCATCCGCCGTTTGATCGAGCAAATTGACGACCCGATTTTATACGTCCCGGAAGTTCGGCTTCCGCTCAAGAAAGCGCTGATCTGTATCGGCGGTTTGGGGTACGAAGTGACGGCGGAGCATATCGCCATGCAAATGGCAATGAAAAGCAAAGCCGAGATCACCTTGCTTCATATCATCCCGCCTATGGATTTGGATTACCCGACTGCGCGGGCGGTGCGCGATAGCTGGCAAAACTTAACCCAATCTGATACGCCCGTTGGTAAAAGTTTGCGAAGCACGCTGGAGATTGCTCAAGCGGACGGTTTGACCGCGCAAGTCAAAACGCGGCGCGGCAATATCGTTGAAGAGATTTTGTCTGAAATTAAGGAAGGCAATTACGATCTGCTCAGCATGGGTTCGGCTTACGGCGGCGCTTCTTTGCGGCAGTTATATGCGCCGAATATCACCGCCGAGATCGCGGTCTCGGCGCAGATCCCCACCCTCAGCGCTAAATATAAAAGACAGGAATAAGCTTTACGAGTTTTGTAAAAATATTCTGGTTTCTTCAATTTTGCTTTGCGCCACTTTGGCGTTCGCCTGCCAGTGATCTAAAAGCTGGGTAATCGTCAACACGGCGTGGAATTGAAAACCAGCTTGCTCCAGCGATTCTTTCGCGCCCGATTGCCGATCCACCAACACGACTACATCCTGCACATTCAAGCCGGCGGCGGTTAATTTTTCAATCGCTTCAAACTTACTGCCGCCCGTCGTCGCTAAATCGTCAATGACTACGACTGTTTCGCCATTCTGAAATTCGCCTTCAATCTCCGCTTTCGTGCCATAGGCTTTGGCTTCCTTGCGCGGGTAGATCATCGGGTAATTGCCTTGCAGAGAGATGGCGGTGGCAATTGGAATTGCGGCGTAAGGCAAACCTGCAATTCTGGCAAATTGCAGGTTCTTTAATACAGGGAGGTATGCCTGCCCGATTTTGTGGAGCAAGCTCGGATAAGAAATGATGCGGCGCAAGTCAATATAAATTGGGGATTTCAACCCGGATTTCAAAGTAAATTCCCCAAATTTAATACAACCGGCTTCAAGCAGTTCATCCGCCAGCGCGGCGAGTTGTGAATTGAGTGGCGACATAGTCCATCCTTTTCCGCTTATTTCTGCGGAAGTATATTGAAAAAGAGGCGGCTGTCAAGCGCGGGTATAATCGCCGTATGAAACAAATTCGCGTTTTCCTTTTTGCCTTCACAATTTTCGCGCTGTTCTCGCAAGTTCAAGCGCGAGCTAATCAGCCGTTGGCTGTGGTGATGACGGCTGACGGTCCGATCATGCCGCCGATGCTGGAATATATTCAACGCGGCGTGGAAACTGCCGAGCGTCGTAATGCAGAAGTCTTAGTGATCGAACTCAACACGCCCGGCGGAAGCATTGATACGATGCTTGAAATTATCAAAACGATTCGCGCCAGCGATGTGCCGGTCATCGTCTACGTGGCGCCGAAGAATGCTATGGCAGGCAGCGCCGGAGCGATGATCACGATGGCGGGGCATATCGCCGCGATGGCGCCGGAAACTTCGATTGGCGCATCCAGCCCAATTAATAGCTCGGGCGAAAACCTCAACACTACGGCCGAGAAAAAAACCAAAGAAATTACCAAAGCCGCAATTCGAGATTATGTCAAACCGCGCGGACCAAAAGCTTTGGCGCTCGCGGAATCCATGATTGACGACGCCGTAGCCGTGACAGCCAGCGAAGCGCTTGAAGTTGGCTTAATTGATTTTGTCGCCGACGATACGGAAGATTTGTTACAAGTCATAGACGGCTTCAAAGTTACCGTCAATGGCGAAACGCGCATACTCCACACAAAAAACATCGAAACCGAACCGCTCGCTATGAGCTTCATCGAACAATTTTTACTTTTGCTCACCGACCCCAACATCGCCTTTCTTTTACTCGCTATCGGCGTGCAAGCCGTGTTGATCGAAATCTCCAGCCCGGGCGGTTGGGTGGCGGGCTTCCTCGGCGCGGTCTGCCTCACTTTGGCGGTTTACGGCATGGGCGTACTCTCCATCAATTGGTTTGGATTGGTTTTTCTCCTCATGGCGTTCGTCCTCTTTATTTTAGATATCAAAGCGCCCACGCATGGCGCGCTCACTGCGGCGGGCGTCGCCTCATTTATTATCGGCGCATTGGTTTTATTTAATTCGCCGGGCGCGCCAGCTTTTCAGCGCGTCTCTGTGCCGTTGGTCATCGCCACGGGAATTTTCATCGGCGGACTATTCTTCGTTATGTTAATTTTCGTTTTGCGCGCCCAACACGCCGAGATCCAAACCGGAAGGGAACGCCTGCTTGGGAAAACCGGAATCGTCAAAATGTTCAGCGCTGAGGCGGGGCAAGTTCAAGTGGAAGCCGAATTATGGAGCGCGGAAAAATCCGCAGAGTCCGAGCCGATTCGTAAGGGTGATACAATCGAAGTCGTCGAAGTTCGTGGATTAAGATTGATCGTTAAGAAAAAATAACCAGCGCGTGAAGTCAGTTACGCCTGCATTCGCGCATCAAAAGGGACCTTATGCCTGCAATACCAACCAGAGATAGAGTCAAACCCGAAACAGAGTCGCGCCCCCTGCGCCGCCCGGAATGGATCAAAGTGCGCGCGCCCTCCGGCGAAAATTACGAACGCATTCAAAACTTAATGCGTTCCAAAGAGTTACACACCGTTTGCGAAGAAGCCATGTGTCCCAACCTCGGCGAGTGTTGGGGACACGGCACGGCAACTTTCCTCATGCTCGGCGATGTTTGCACGCGCACCTGCGCTTTCTGCGATATCAAACACGGCAAACCCGGCCTGCTGGATTGGGGCGAAGCCGAGCGCGTGGCGCAAGCCGTGAAATCTATGAACTTGAAACATGCAGTGATCACTTCCGTGAATCGCGATGAAAGAAAAGACGGCGGCGCGCCCATCTTTGCTATGGTCATTCGCAGGATTCGTGAAGTTCTGCCCGGCTGTTCCATCGAAGTATTGATTCCCGATTTCAAAGGCAGTATCGAAGCCTTGAAAATTGTGATGGATGCCCGCCCTGAAATTTTGAATCACAACGTCGAGACTGTGCCGCGCTTATTCAAAACGGTGCAACCGCAGGATAATTACGATTGGGCGGCGGCCACGCTGACCAACGCCAAAAAACTGGACCCAGAAGTTCTCACCAAGAGCGGGATTATGCTTGGGCTGGGCGAAACGCTGGAAGAGGTCAAAGCCGTGATGCGCGATCAGCGCAGTTGGGGCGTGGATATTTTGACCGTAGGGCAATACCTGCAACCCAGCAAAAAACACATGGCAATGGATCGTTACTACACGATGGAAGAATTTGCCGAAATCCGCGAGTATGGAAAAGAAATTGGTTTCAAATGGGTTGAGTCAAACCCGCTGGTGCGGTCTTCGTATCATGCGGCGGAACAGGTCAGAGCCTTGAGCGTGGTGCATCGTAAGTTGTATGGGGAAGAGACAGTGGTTAGCAATCAGTTGCCAGTGATTCGGTAATTGGCGAGTAGTAATTTAGTAGAGCGTGAACTCCCGTCAGCAATTGGCGGGAGTTTGTATAAATTTATGCTATACTTTTTTTGATGTTGTATAGCTTCCAAATAGGAGGATAGAATGAAAAAAGAATTGATTTTAGAACTCTTCCAACAATTTGAAAATGCTCGTTATTTATATAATGATGTTGAATGTTGGAGCGCACGTGATTTACAAGAAATATTAGGTTATACAAAGTGGGATAATTTCAAAAACGCTATTTCCAAAGCGAAAATAGCCTCTGAAAATGTGGGAGTTTTTGTTTCAGACCATTTTGCTGATGTCGGGAAAATGGTTGAGGTTGGAAGTGGCGCTCTAAGAGAAATTGACGATATTGCCCTCACTCGTTACGCCTGTTATCTAATCGCTCAAAATGGAGACCCATCCAAGAATGAAATCGCATTTGCGCAAACTTATTTTGCAGTTCAAACCCGTAAACAAGAGATTATTGAACAACGTTTGCTAGATGTAGATCGAGTTTCTGCTAGAGAAAAATTATCTAAGTCGGAGAAAAAGCTTTCGGGGATTATTTACGAACGCGGCGTAGATGATAGAGGCTTTGCTATTATTCGTTCTAAAGGAGATCAAGCCCTATTTGGCGGTTATTCTACAAACGAAATGAAAAAGAAATTGGCTGTTCCAGACAGTAGACCCTTGGCAGATTTTTTACCTACATTAACCATCAAAGCGAAAGATTTTGCCACTGAACTTACCAGCCATAATACGATTGAAAAAGATTTAACCGGGCAAGACCAAATTTCAAATGAACATATTGAAAACAATCGAGCTGTACGAAAAATGTTAATTGAAAGAGGAGTTAAGCCTGAGGCGCTTCCGCCTGCCGAAGATGTGAAGAAAATACAAAGAAAGCTTGATAGTGATGAAAAGAAATTGTTCAAAGATGTAAAAAAGAAAAAGTGAAAAATGCACGCCTGTTATGCTTATGGTCAGATATGCTCTAAAACCGTAAGAAACAAAATCCAGCGGGGGTCTATTCTATAAAAGGAGTTTGCCATGAAAACTTTTATTAAACCCGCAGATGCAGAACTCAAGCAGAAATTAACCCCGCTTCAATATCAAGTGACCCAACATGAAGAGACGGAGCGCCCGTTTCATAACGAATATTGGGATCATCAGCAGGCGGGGATTTACGTGGATGTTGTCTCCGGCGAACCGTTGTTTAGCTCGCTGGATAAATTTGACGCCGGTTGCGGCTGGCCCAGTTTCACCCAGCCGCTAGAATCAGAAAATATTGAGACCAAAACCGATTTCAAATTGTTCATGCCGCGCACGGAAGTCCGCTCGAAGAACGCGGATTCGCATCTCGGGCATGTTTTCACTGATGGACCCGCGCCCACAGGCTTAAGATACTGCATCAACTCCGCTTCACTGCGCTTTATACCGGTTGAAAAACTGGAAGAGGAAGGTTATGCTGAATATATCCAGCTCTTTCAGGCGGAGAAAAAATAATTTTCGATAGCTACTATCTTCTGTTATTGGCAAGTTTGAGAGAAGACCAAAAATCCCGCTTGATTTTTGGTCTTCTCGTTTTAATGAAATCTGGAATTATGGCATTGGCATTGGGGTCATCAACTGAAAATAGTTTCCATCCGGGTCGGCGAGCGTGGCGATAAAACCGCCGCCCATCTCGTAAGGTTCTTTAATCACAACCGCGCCAGCAGATTTGATCCGTTCAAATTCCGCTTTTACGTCGCTAGTTTCAAAATTCAACATAATGCGTCCGGGGTCTTTGGTCTTGCCGCCCATTTCAGAGTGGTTCAAAATGCCAATAAAGCCGCTACCAACTTGCCAACCCCAAAATCCATTCTCAGGATCGCTCATATCTGCGGGTTTGCTAAAAACCTTTTCGTAAAAAGCGGCTAACGCTTGCGGTTGTGTAGTTCCAAACATGACTGAATTTAGATTTAACATTGATTATATCCTTTCTGATGTGAGATATTTATTTTAGAACATATATTCTATTTTAGCAAGGGTTTTCTTTTCGCAAAAATAAACCTTCTGCATAAGAGGGCGGGATTTCAACCCGCCATGTATAGAATTTCAAAAGGATGTCAGGCTAAGAGCCTGCCCCACGATTAACTTTGAGTAGTCTAATACGCGCCAAGTTTTCCGCTCTAAAATCTGCCCTTGACACATTCCTATACAGGAATATAATATCGGGCATGGCGCGAACACCGACAACCTACGATCCTTTTAACGCCGTCGCCGAGCCGAAGCGGAGACAAGTGCTTGAGGCTTTAGGAGAGAAGGAACTCTCGGTCAATGAACTGGTCGAGTTGCTTGGCTGGAACCAGCCGTCGGTGAGTAAACACTTGGGGGTGTTGAAGCAGGTTGGGTTGGTGGAAGAGCGGCGCGTTGGTCGTCAGAGGATGTATCGGGTGAATGCCGAACGTCTCAAGCCGATCTTCGATTGGGTTGCGCCATTTGAGAAATATTGGACTGAACGCTTTGAACGACTCGACACTTTATTGGAAAAAATGAAAAAGGAGAAATGATATGTCTACAAAAAATAAAACCGTAGTGACCGCAGAACCGAATAAACAAGAAGTCTTTATCACGCGCGAATTCGATGCGCCGCGCGAGTTGGTGTAAAAGTCGCACACCGACGCGAAGCTGTAAGCGAAGTGGCTGGGTCCGCATGGATACGAGATCATTCTCGAAACCTGTGAGCCTGTGAGCGGCGGCAAGTATCGCTACATCCACAAAGATCAAGCGGGCAATGCGTATGCTTTTCACGGCACGTTCCATACGATGAGCGAAGAGTTGATGATCCAGACCTTCGAGTTTGAGGGATTGCCCGAAGCGGGTCATGTGACTCTCGATACGATGCGGCTCGAAGCGTTGCCTGGCGATCGGACGAAGATCACGATTCATTCCGTCTTTCAATCTGTCGCCGACCGCGACGGCATGGTCGCCTCTGGAATGGAAAGCGGCGTGCGCGAAGGGTATGAGCGGCTGGATGAAGTTTTGGCGGGGATGAAGTAGTTGGTAAATAGTAATTGGTAATTTAATAAAAAGGAAAACCATGTCATTTCAAGCCTATCTCGATAACATTGAAGAAAAAACCGGCAAGACTCCAAAGCAATTCATTGCCGAAGCCAAAAAGTTAAACCTGACCGAGTTCAAGGATATTATTGCCTGGCTCAAACATGAATACGGTTTAGGGACGGGACACGCGCGGGCAATTGCGTATGTGATCCGTAACGGGGCGGAGTTTGAGTTGAAGCACACCACAGGCGTTCACCGCGATGCTTCTGGCACATTGAATTTGGAAGGCAAGGCGAAGAAGAAAGTAGTTGCGAAGAAGACCGCGAAGAAAAGCAAATAGGAGAAAATAACATGAACAAGATTGTTCCGTCCCTGTGGTTCGATACGCAATGCGAAGAGGCGATGAACCACTACGTTGATACATTTAACGGCGCGCCATACAAAAAACAAGAGTCGAGCATCGTCAGCATTACCCGCTATGAAAAAGGCATGGATGCGCCTGGCGCCGACCAAATGGAAGGCAAAGTTCTGACCGGTATTTTCGAGTTGGCGGGCCAGCGCTTTATGGCGCTCGACGGTGGACCCATTTTCAAATTCAACGAATCAACTTCGTTCTATGTCGAATGCGCGGATCAGAAAGAGGTGGATTACTTCTGGAATAAGTTGTCCGCTGTCTCCGAGTCCGAGCAATGCGGCTGGTGCAAGGACAAGTTCGGTCTGTCGTGGCAGATTATCCCGAAACAACTGGGCGAGTTGCTTAGCGACCCAGACCCGGTCAAATCGAAGAGAGTCGTTAATGCCATGCTCAAGATGCAAAAGATCATCGTAGCGGATTTGGAGAAAGCGTATAATGGGTGAGTGAACAGTAATCAGTAATCAGTGAGTAAGTAAATTGGTAAGGCGACTGAGTAGATGTGGTTCCATAACATTGAAAACGTCGCCTTATGTTTGGATAAGAGGCGCCGCTGGAAATAACCGTCCCGAAGGTTTTTTAGACAATTCCAGACGGTGATACCAACCTTCGGGACGTTTTATCAGGTGAACACATGGCACAGGCTCAATATCTTGCATTACTGCGCGGAATCAACGTCGGCGGGAAGAACATCATCAAAATGGCGGATTTGAAAGCGTGCTTTGAAAACATGGGCTTGGCCGATGTCGTCACCTATATTCAAAGCGGGAATGTGATTTTCAAATCTGCTGAAAAAGATAAAGTCAAACTGACGAAGAAGATCGAAGCGGGGCTTTCCGCAACATTTAATTATTCAGCGCGTTTGGTGGTAATTACTCACAAGCAACTGAAACAAACTGTGGACGATGCTCCGCACGGGTTTGGAAAAGACCTTGAGAAGTTTCGATGTGATGTGATCTTCTTGAAAGAACCGCTCACACCCAAAGAAGCGCTGAAAAGCGTCAGCGTGAAAGAAGGCGTGGATAATGCGTATGCAGGAAAGGATGTGCTGTATTTCTCTCGCTTAACCAGCAAAGCCTCATCCAGCCATTTGACGAAAATTATTTCAATGCCGATGTATCAATCCATGACCATCCGCAATTGGAACACGACCACGAAGTTATTGGCATTGATGGAAAAGGGATAAACCGTCAGCGTAGAAAAATGCCGATGAAATAGAACCAGCCGTCCCGTAAGAAAGAGGCGGCTGGTTATTTCATCTGTTCATCTAATCAAAACAGAGGCTTCGTCCGCAGTGGATGCGGATAAATATAGGGCGTGTAGTTCGGCATTGCAAACATGAAAAAGTCGCGTCCTTCTTGCAGGCAGGCGGGGACGTAACTTTCAAATGGGATCGTCGGCAATTCGAGCGTATCCGCATTGGGCGCGTGATTGCCCCAGATGTATGCCGAGCGGGTTTGATTTTCCAGCGGATACTCTGCCGCAGTATCGCAATCCGCTTCAGTGGTCAGCCCGATGCCCCAGCCAAACGTTGAAGGGATGATGTTGTCAAAGACCA
>JADLCG010000236.1 GCA_020847355.1 Anaerolineales bacterium
AATTATATATAAAGCGAATCTTAAAATATTTCAAAGCGCCGCGCGTATCTCTTGCAATTAATTTCATAATGACTATACTACTTTATTAATCATACTCAATTTACAAAATAGTTTTTGTAAAAAGTTTAATTATAAAAAAAGGAGTACGTCATAAAATGGTAACTACCACAATGGAAACGCTAACGATCAAAACTGAAAATAAATTTAGAACCTTAACCACCAAGCAGGCTTACAAAAAAGGCGAAGTGATCTGCGCCATGCCCAGCGAAAACCTCACCGATAAACCCAATCGCTTCACGGTGCAGATCGCCCGCGAGCAACACACGCACGTCGGCAAACTCGCCGCGCTGAATCACTCCTGCGATCCCAACGTCATTCTCGATACAAAAAATATGGAGATGGTCGCCTGCAAAGATATTCAAAAAGGCGAAGAACTCTTTTTCTTCTACCCCTCCACAGAATGGGAAATGGCGGCGCCCTTCATCTGCTTGTGCGGCGCGCCCAACTGCATTCACGTCGTCGCCGGCGCGCGCTTCCTGCCGCTCTCCACGCTGGAGCATCACTACCTCAACCCGCACATCCGCGAAACGATTGTGGATTTGCTCAAAGGCACGAAACAACACCTGAAGAAACTGCACGAGGGTTAATGAATAAAAAAACGAGTTCAGCCGAACTCGTTTTTTTATTTTGTCGTAAATTAGATTTCTTCAAAGGGAATGGAAAAAGAAAATGAGAAGCGGCTCTACTCCACCATATCATTCCGTATAAACGAGCGAAAGAGGAAGAAATTCAGCAATAATCCGGTGAAAATCATCGCCGGAATGAGGATGAGCGGCATCAGCCAGCGCTCCGTCCACTTATTGATTTGCGCAGTCTGCGGATTTTGCGGGTCATACAGCACAGAAACTTCTTCGCCGACCTCGTACGCCGGCGGATACGAAGAATTCTGGCTGTCAAAAGTATAGGTTTGGCTGTCAGAAGCCGTAAACTCAATCACCGGCGAATAAGTACAACAAGCGCCCTCCCCGTCCGAATTCTCGTCCAACCTAACAACTCTTCCAATCGCGCTCACGCCTTCAGTTTCCAACATCCAAGCAATATACCCCGCATAAACGCCCCAAGCGCAAAACCCCGCAAGAAATAAATTGGCGAAGATTATCCAACAACCCAGTCGGACTCGATTCGCCACCTTACTCACCTTGTGAACCGCTCCCAGCGCCTTATCCACATTCTTCTCGTACCTATCCATATGTGCCTCCAACAAACCAATAAGATGTTTTATTTTATAACGCACGCGCGCGTTTTGCATTAGGAGAATGGTACGGGCGCATAAAAACAGCGCTTTCAATAGGGCTATCGCATTTGGATTTTTATCCGCTAATCTGCGCCAATCTACGCGATTTTTTAGAAAGATTAGCGTGAATTCGTGAAGATTAGCGGATTCTGAAACTAAATCACCAAAGGTTGGGTTTCAAGATTTTCAAATGCGATTACCCTAGCGCTTTCAATTTGCCACTTGACATTTTTTCATCTAACAGTGTAAACTCGAAACATCGCAAGAAAAATCTAAAAGAAAGGAGCGCGCTCAATGTCCACGAAAAACAGCATCAAACCAACCCCTGCAGATTTCTATTACCCTGCTCTGAGTGCGCCTCGAGACCGTTCTTAGGTCTTCTCACCCCTGTTCTTTCAAGGCTGTGACGCACTCGTCACAGCCTTTTTGTTTCTTAACGTTCCACTTTTATCGGAGAAGAATGTCCACCTCAACCCCATATTTTGATTTCCGCAACGCCTTGCACAAAAACCGCCTAGTCGGTTTATGGCGCATGATGACCGATTTCCGCCTCGCCTACGGTATCGCCACTCTTGCCCTCGCCGTCTCGGCGCTCGCTAAAACTTCCGTCTATCTGCTCTTACGCTTTTTCATAGACGATGTTCTAACCAAGGGCTGGAGATTTGGAAGCGCCACCCAAACCTTCCTTCTAATTGGCTTGGGATTTATCGGACTCGCGCTCTTTGAAGGCGGCTTCGCGTTCCTTTCGGGACGTTTAGCGGCTTACACCGCCGAAGGCATTACCCGCCGTTTGAGAGATTTCCTCTTTGACCACATCCAGCGCTTGAGTTTTTCTTATCACAGCCAAACCCCCACCGGCGATTTGATCGAGCGCGTCACCTCAGACGTGGACGCATTACGCCGCTTCTTTTCGGAACAAGCCATCGGCGTAGGTCGCATCGCCCTGCTTTTCTTCATCAACTGGGGCGCAATTCTCTACCTGAATGTCAAACTTGGCTTGCTTTCAGTAGTCGTCATCCCGCTCATGCTCATCGTCTCGATCTGGTTCTTCAAGCGCGTCACCAAAGCCTACGAGGATTATCAAGCTCAAGAAGCGCTCCTCTCCACCACCCTGCAAGAAAATCTGACCGGCGTGCGCGTGGTCAAAGCCTTTGCGCGGCAGGATTACGAGAAAAATAAATTTGAAAAAGATAACTGGCTCAAATATCTCAAAGGCAAAATTCTGCTTTTGATGCAATCGCTTTTCTGGCCCCTCTCGGATATCGCGCTCGGCGCGCAAATGCTCTTTGGCTACATCTTCGCGGCGTTCATGGCCATCAACCACGAGATCACGCTCGGCGATTATCTCGCGTACGCCGGCTTGGTCGTATGGCTGATTTTCCCGATCCGCAATTTGGGCAGAACTATCGTCCAAACTTCAACTGGGATGGTCTCCTATGCCCGCCTCATGGATATCGCCCGTCAGACGCGCGAACCGCTCACAGATGGCGCCTACCAGCCCGCAGGTCCAGCCAGAGGCGAACTTGAATTCAAAGACGTCTCCTTCATCTATTCAGATGGGACGCACAAAGTCATTCAAGATATTTCCTTTCACGTTCAACCCGGGCAATCCATCGCCTTGCTGGGTTCTACCGGCTCGGGCAAAACCTCTTTAGTGAATCTCTTGCCGCGCTTTCACGATTACACCGGCGGAAGTATTCTATTGGACGGCGTTGAGTTAAAAGAATATTCGCGGAAATATTTACGCGAGCAAATCGGCATCGTGCAACAAGAGCCGTTTCTATTTAGCCGCACCATCCGCGAGAATATTTTATATGGCGTTGGGCGTAACGTAACCGATGCAGAAATTGAAGCCGCCGCCAAAGCCGCCGCCGTTCACGAGGCGATCTTGTCCTTTCCGGACGGTTACAACACGCTGGTCGGCGAAAAAGGCGTGACGCTCTCCGGCGGACAGAAACAACGTATCACCATCGCCCGCGCAATTCTCAAAAACCCGCGCATCCTAATCTTGGACGATTCAACCTCCGCGATTGATATGCAAACCGAAGCGGAGATTCGCGCCGCGCTGGACGGACTCATGGAAAACCGCACGACCTTCATCATCGCGCATCGCATTCAATCGGTGATGAAAGCCAATTTAATCCTCGTGCTGGATAAAGGCGTTCTGATTCAAAAAGGCAATCACGAAGAATTGCTCAATCAACTTGGCGGCATGTATCGCAAAGTCTATGATATTCAAACCAAAATTGACGTAGAACTTGAAAGAGAAATTGCGCTCGACGCAGAAGAATAAAAATGGGTTTTATCGTTTGTAAAAAGTTTATGGAGCATTGCCATGTCTGAACATGAATTAATTGAACTCGAAGAAGAAGAATACACTTCGGCGTTGACTGCGCCGGTTTTCAAGCGCATCTTAGGCGTGATCAAACCGCATTGGAAATGGGTCGTCGGCTTTCTGATCACCATCGGGCTGACTTCCGCTTTTGACGCTTACTTTACTTACTTAAACAAACAGATGATTGATCAAGGCATTGCGCTGGGCGATAAAGCCGCGCTGATACGCATCGCCTGGTTTTACGGCGCATTCATCTTGATTCAGTGCGTCTGTATCTTCTCATTCATCTATCTTGCCGGCGTGTTAGGCGAGCGCGTGCAATACGATTTACGAAAATTGCTCTTCAATCATTTGCAGGAACTTTCGCTTTCGTATTACGCGCAAAATGCGGTTGGGCGCTTGATCGCGCGCGTCACTTCCGATACTGGGCGCGTCTCAGACCTCGTCACCTGGGGCATCGTGGATAGTACTTGGGCGGCGATGAACATCGCCACCTCGTTGATTTTCATGGCGATCATCAATTGGAAGTTAGCGCTGATCGTTTCGGTCATCATCCCGATCATGGTTTTCGTGGCGACAAAATTCCAGAAATATATTCTGGTGGAATTCCGCCAGAGCCGCCGCGCCAACAGCAAGATCACCGGCGCGTATAACGAAAATATTCAGGGCGTGCGCGTGGTCAAAGCGCTGGGGCGCGAAGATATCAACCTGCTGGAATTTCAAGAACTCACCACGCGCATGTATCGCGCTTCTTATCGCGCGGCGTGGCTTTCGGCTTTATTTTTGCCGACGGTGCAAATCATTGGCGCAATTGCGCTCGGCGCGATCGTTTGGTATGGCGGCGTACAAATTCAAGTCGGCATGATCACCATCGGCGGGATTCAGGCTTTCGTTTCTTATCTCACCTTTATGATGTGGCCCGTGCAGGATTTAGCGCGCGTTTACGCCGAGATGCAACACTCGATCGCCGCCGCCGAAAGAATTTTCAAATTAGCCGATACCGCGCCGGATATTCATAACCGCGCAAACGCGCTCCCAGCTTCAACGCTGACCGGCAAAATTGAATTTGAGCATGTAGATTTTTATTATGAAGAGCGCAAACCCGTTTTGACTGATTTCACGCTGACAGTCAACGCGGGCGAAATGATCGCGCTTGTCGGACCGACCGGCGGCGGCAAATCCACCATCGTGAATCTACTCTGCCGCTTTTACGAACCCAAAAACGGAACGATCCGCATCAATGGACGCGATTATCTGGATTACACCTTGGAATCGATTCATTCAAAAATTGGGATCGTGCTTCAAACGCCGCATCTATTCTCCGGCACAGTCCGCGAGAATATCCGCTACGGAAGATTGAACGCGAGCGACGTAGAAGTGGAGGAAGCCGCTCAAATTGCAGGCGCGCACAATTTCATCACGACGTTGGAAAAAGGCTACGAGCAGAACGTTGGCGAAGGCGGCAACTTGCTCTCCGTTGGGCAGAAGCAATTGATCAGCTTGGCGCGCGCCGTATTAGCCAAGCCGGAGCTATTCATCATGGACGAAGCCACTTCCAGCGTGGATACGCTCACTGAGGCATTAATCCAAAAAGGCATGGAAGCGCTGATGCAGGGGCGCACTTCATTTGTGATCGCGCACCGCTTATCTACCATCCGCAAAGCGAATCGAATTTTAGTGATCGCCGACGGGCAGATCGCCGAACAAGGCACGCACGCCGAACTCCTGCGCTTGCGCGGGCATTACTACCAACTTTACACGCAACAGTTCCGCCATGAATTGGAAGCGCAATACGGCATGTTTGACGGGCTGACGGATACCAGCGATCGCGCAAATATCAACGCGGATTCGATCTTACTGCGCCGCGAAAAACCAAGCGCCGAACCTGCCGCTACTGATTAATTCAGCGCTTACCGAACATGTTTTACCCGGTAAATTCTCCGCGGAGTTTTCAACTTCGCGGAGAATGCCTGTATAATCGCCGCATGTCAAAACCGTCCCGCGTTAAGCAAACTCAGTATGGGCTTAGCGCCCTAATTTTCGCGCTTGTTTCACTCCTCGCCTTGGCGCTGTATTTTGGAATTTCTGCGCTTCAGATGTCCCCCGCGACTTTTTCCTTTTGGAATGGCGCGATCACGCTCGCCTATTGTGTAACCGTCCCGGGCGCGTTTCTATTTTTCATTCTGGCGCGGCGCAGTAAAAATGAGGCGCGCAGTTTAGCAAATTTCGCGCTGGCGCTCATCCTCATTCCATTCTTCGTTTTGTTATTTCAATTTATTTCGTCTTTTTCGCGCTAAGCGCTTTCGGAGAAGGCTTTGACCGAATTCTTCGCACTGTTCTTGACTCCGTACATCGCGCGATCCGCCTGATCAATCAGCATATCCAAGTCTTTACAATCGTCCGCGCAAAAGGCAATCCCAATGCTGGCGGTGACGCGAGCGCTTTCGGCGTCAATTGGTAAAATGGCGTCGCGTTCAAACAAATCCAATATATCCTGCAAATCAATTTGCGCGATCATCGCGCGCAGGCGTTCGGCAATCGCATAAGCGATTCGCTCTTCAGTCTGCGGCAGGATGACCACAAATTCCTCTCCGCCATGCCGACAAAGCACGTCTCCGCCGCGCAGATTCTTTTTCAATTGCTGGGTGATCTTGCGCAAAATCTCGTCCCCCATGCGGTGACCATACCTATCGTTCACTTTCTTGAAGTCGTCAATATCCAACACAATCGCGGATAACGGCGTGCGCTCGGCTCTGGCTTTGATAAACTCACGCTCGGCAAGCTCGTAAAATTTTCGGCGGGTCAAAATACCCGTCAGCGGATCGGTATCCGCCATCTGCTGGATGGTCGCAACCATCCGCGCATTATCCAGCGCGATCGCCGCATGAGAAGCCAGCAGAGCCAGCAGGTATTGATCGTCCTTAGTGTAGGCGTTCGCCTGATGCGATTGCGCGGAAATAATACCGACGATCTTGCCGTGCAAAACCATCGGCACAGCCAGCATAGATTGAATGTGCTCCAAGCCCGAAGCGTAAAGTTCAAATTGAATGCCGCTTTGAGCGATCTCTTCAACGCTGTTCACTAGAAAAGATTCGCCCGTATGAACTAACGTGCCGGACAAACCGTGATCCGCATAATATCTTGTCGGCTCTACTCTATGGCGCGGATGCTCGATCACATACAGAGAGACGATTTCATTCGTCTCCGAAGCGTATGCGTCAATGACAAAATCATCGCAAGACATTACCTTCTCCACCGCCGAATGAATCGCCTGATAGATTTCTTCTACGTCAAAACTGGCGCTGATTTTATGCGCCGCGCGGTATAAGGCGTCCAGCCTTTCCGCCATCTGCGCGAGGGCTTCTTGCGCCCAAATTCTTTCCAGCGCGCCGGCGCAATGATTCGCCAAAGCCTTCAGCGTCTCCAGCGATTTTTCCGTGTAAACATTCGCCTGATAACTCTGCGCGGATAATACGCCAATGATCCGCCTGCCAGTTTTGACCGGCACGAATAATTGCGAAAGCGATTGTTGCGTGCGGTCGCCAAATATTTGCGAAGCGTCCAAGCCGACGCGCTCTTCATAAAGCGATAGAAAGCCGTCCTGCTCGATCGCTTTGAGCATGTTTTCGGTAGGCTTCTGCGGCGGTAGGTCAAAAACAGGTTTTTGTTCCCCGTCCAGCGTATCAATGATCAGCAAGGCGCGCGGCCTGCCACCTTGCGCTGGGTCGTATAGAATCAAATAGCCGGCTTCCCAGCCGATCAAAACTTGCGCGGCTCGCAAGATGATATCCGCCGCATCTACAGCGTCGGTCGTCGCGCTGAGGTCTTTGCCCAGGGCGGTAAAAACTTGCTCAATTTGGTCGAAGGAATTTGCTTTCATAGTTACAATCTTATACGCGCATTGTAACTGGATTTACCCGCAGAACTTCCCGCCTAAATAAACTGTTAACCAATCGAAAAGCGTTTGTATAGTCAAACTTGCGTAGCCCTCTGGCGCACAGCCTCATAAGCGATGAGCGCAGTGGCAATCGAAACGTTGAGCGAATTGACCTTGCCGAGCATCGGGATTTTCACGCGCAAATCTGCGGCGCTCATCCAAAAATCAGTCAGCCCTTTATCTTCCGTGCCGACTGCGATAGCCGTTGGTTCGCGCAAATTGACCTCAGTGAAGAGCGCTTCGGCGGAAGGCGTTGCCGCAAGTACGCGCATCTTTCTGGATCTTAGCCACGTCAGCGCTTTGGGCGATTCCACCTCGATGGCAGGTACGGCAAATACCGCTCCGCGGCTGGCGCGAATGACGTTAGGATTCCATAAATCCACACGCGGGTCGCAGACTAAGAGCGCATCCACATGGGCGGCATCGGCGGTGCGTAAGATCGCGCCTAAATTGCCGGGCTTCTCAACTGATTCCGCCACGATGACCAGAGGAGATGCAGAGAGTTGGATTTCGTCCAGCGCGCGCTTGGGGAGCGGAAAAACTCCCAGCCAGCCATCTGGATTTTCACGGTATGAAATTTTTTCAAAGACGGCACAGCTGAGCGTGAGCGCTTCAGCGGCGGGAAAGTCTATAGATCGGCTGGCAAGCTCGGGCGCGGTGAGGAGCGTTTCCGGTTTGAGTCCGCTTTGCAGGGCGAGGGTCAATTCATCCCAGCCTTCGACGATCATCAAATTATCGCGTTGGCGTTGTCTTTTATCCTCGCGCAGTTTGACGATTTGTTTGATCTTTGAATTTTGCAGGCTGGTGATGTTCACTGATAATTTTCCAAGAGCAGGCAGGCGGCTTGATGCGCGGCGCTGAGGTTGAAAAGATGCGGATCAAGTTGTTTGCATTTTTCTTCGGCAATTGGGCAACGCGGGTGAAAGCGGCATCCGCTGGGCAAATTGACCGGGTTGGGCGTTTCGCCTTGCAGGATGATGCGTTTTTTTCTCAGGCGCGGGTTGGGGACTGGAATGACGGAGAGCAAGGCTTGAGAATATGGATGTTTGGTATCTTTAAGCACGGCTTGCATACTGCCAATTTCAACAATGCGCCCTAGATACATCACTGCCACGCGGTCGGCGAAAAAGCCGACTGTGCCAAGATCGTGCGTGATGAAGATGACCGAGATGTTGCGCGTTTTTTGCAATTCGGCTAACAGGTTGATAATTTCGGCGCGAATAGAAACATCCAACATGGAGACTGGTTCGTCGGCGATGAGCAGTTGCGGCTCCAGCGCCAAAGCGCTGGCGATTACCACGCGTTGGCGTTGCCCGCCAGAAAGCTGATGCGGGAAGCGCGTGAGATAGGTTTCAGCCGGCTTCAAGCCGGAATCTTCCAACGCTTTCTTGACTTGTTTCTTTCTTGCTTCGTCGTTCGCGCCAATGCCATGCACGACGAGCGGCTCCATGACGATCTCTTGAATGGTTTGGGTTGGGTTGAGCGATTCGTACGGGTCTTGAAAAACCATTTGAATTTTGCGGCGCAGGGCTTTCTTCTCTTTTTCGGCGAGGTGCGTAATATCCTGACCGTCAAAAAGAATTTGTCCGGCGGTGGCTTCTTCCAAGCCCATCAAGGTGAGCGCCAAAGTGGATTTACCGCAACCGCTTTCGCCGACCAAAGCGATCACTTCGCCGTGCTTGAGTTGCAGGTCTATCTCATCCACCGCGTGAACGAGTTTTGCGCCTTTAGAAAACCAGCCCGGCTGACCGGCTTGAAAATATTTTTTGAGATTTTTCACTTCGAGAATAAATTCGGAAGCCATAAAATTCTACGCCTCAACCAAGTGACAACTGACTATGTGATTTTCGCCAAGCTGATGCAAGGCTGGCGCTTCTTTCGCGCAACGCTCAAAAGCGACTGGACAACGCGGGGCGAAGCGGCATCCGGGCGGAAGCGCGTCTAACTTGGGCGGCGACCCCGGAATAGAAGTGAGTTTTCTCTCGGGCTTGCTTAAATCTGGAAAGGCTTTGAGCAGTTCCTGCGTGTACGGGTGGCGCGGCGCGTTGTAGATCGTATCCACGTCGGCATATTCCGCCGTGACTCCGCCGTACATCACCAAGACTGAATCGCACATCTCGGCGACAATGCCCAGATCGTGCGTGACGAAGAGAATCGCCAAGCCTAATTTTTTGCGGAGCTCGTCTAGTAGCTCCAGAATTTGAGCTTGAATCATTACATCCAGCGCGGTAGTCGGCTCGTCTGCAATGACAACTTGCGGATTGCAGGAAAGCGCCATAGCGATAATGGCGCGCTGGCGCATTCCGCCGGAGTATTGGTGCGGGAAGTGATTTTTATGTTCTGGGGAAATGCCCACCAACTCAAGCAGTTCTTCCACGCGCGTATCCAGCGCTTTGGGCGGAAAGTTAGGGATGTGTTTGATAATCGCTTCTTTGATCTGGTCGCCGACCGTGCGAACCGGATTCAAGGCGTTCATTGCGCCTTGAAAGACCACCGAGATTCCGCTCCAGCGCAGTTCGGATAATTCTTCTTCCGTCAGAGCGGCGAGGTCTTTGCCATGAAAGAAGACGTGTCCATTGGAGATTTCGCCAGCCGCCGGAAGCAGGCGCGTGAGCGCCATCATCAAAGTTGTTTTGCCGCAACCGCTTTCCCCCACCAAGCCGATCAATTCGCCTTCGTGCAATTGAAAACTGACGTTGCGAACTGCCTGCGCCACGTTCCCGTCATTGACATAATTCACTGAAAGATTTTGAACGTCTAACAACACTGGCGCAGTAGTTGCGCCGGTCTTAACCGGCGCCGCTTCCGCCTCGCTTTGGAAGGAAGGTCTGCTCGGCATGAGGTGATGCGACTCAAGCCGCGGGTTGAGAACTTGTTCTAAGCCATTGCCCAGCAAGGTGAGCGCCAGCACGATCCAGACAATGCCAAAGCCGGGCGAAACCAAAGCCCACCATGCGCCCACGCTCATCGCGCCGCGACTAAACGCAAAGTTGAGCATTTGTCCCCATGAAATGGCGGTTGGATCGCTGAGACCGATAAAAGCCAGAGTCGATTCGCTGAGGATGGCGGCTGAAACGACTAAAATGGCATTGACGATCATAATCGGCAAAACCAGCGGCAAGATGTGATGAAGCACGATATGCCAGTTGCCCGCGCCAATGGCTTTAGCGCGCAAAACGAATTTGCGCGATTTGACCGCCAGAGTTTGCGAGCGGACAATCCGCGCAGTGGTCGTCCAGCCGAAAATGCCGATGACGAAAATAATATTCATCAAACTGGCTTTGGTCAGCGCGACGATGACGACGATCAGCGGTAAATCCGGGACGACGAGCATAATATCCGTAAAGCGCATGAGAAAATTTTCCACGCGCCCGCCGTAATATCCGGCTACCAGCCCAATCACCCCGCCAATGACGATTGAAATGAAAGAGGCGAAGAAGCCAACCAACAGAGAAACGCGCGTGCCGTAAACAAAATTTGAGAAGATATCTTTGCCCACGTCGTCTGTGCCGAGCCAATGCTTGGCGCTAGGCGGATTGTACACGTCGCTGGAACTGACCCCTTCCGAAGATTTCGGATCGTAACGCGCAATCAGCGGCGCGAACAACGCAACGATCAGCGCCACTGCGATCATCAAAACGCCCGTCAGCGCAACTCGATTGCGGGTAATGATCTTCCAGTAGTTCACCCGTTTCGCAGGCGCGGCGGAACTTGCTTCAGCAAATTGAATATTCATAATGCCTCAGGCCGCCTGCACGCGCGGATCAAGATAGGAGTAGGTCAAATCCGCGATGAAATTCGCCGCCACCACGCTGACCGCGATCAAGAGAAATGCGCCTTGAAGCATGGGAAAGTCCGTCCGGTTGAC
>JADLCG010000237.1 GCA_020847355.1 Anaerolineales bacterium
GAGCAATTGATTGAAGCTGAATTGATTCACGACGTCGCTGATTTATTTACGCTCAAGAAAGCCGATTTGCTCAACCTTGAGGGCTTCGCGGAAAAAAAGGCGGAGAATCTGCTTGGGGCGATTGAGCAGGCGAAAGGTCAGAGTTTGAACCGCTTGATCGCCGCGCTGGGAATCCATGGCGTGGGCGAAGTCATGGCGGGCGAAGTCGCGCGCGCGTTTGGCAGTTTATCCGCATTAGCCACAGCCGGCGCCGCTGAATTACAACAAATTGAAGGGCTGGGACCCAACAGCGCCGAAGCACTGGTAGATTGGTTCGCCAGACCCGCCAATCAAAAAGTATTGAAGAAATTGAAATCCGCGGGCGTAGATCCGCAAATGCAAAAAGCGGAAAGCCAAAAACGAAGCGGAAAATTAACTGGCTTGACTTTTGTCGTCACCGGCACATTGCCGAATTTTTCGCGCGAGGCGGCGAAAGAATTTATCGAAAGTCACGGCGGCAAATCCGTGGATAGCGTTAGTAAAAAAACCAGCTATTTGGTGTTGGGCGAAAACCCGGGCTCCAAATTGCAAAAGGCGCAATCTTTGGGCGTAAAAATTATAGATGAAGCCCAACTCAAGCAATTGGCGGGCGGCTAATGCGGCGCTTTTCCGATTTTTGACAACCCGCTAGACAGAAACTTTTCTCTGGACTAAACTTAACCCATTCTGCATCGGAGGAACTCAATGGATATTCATACCACAGATAACGCCGCAACTCGACGGATTGAGGCGCTACGTCAACGTTTACAAAGCCTGAAAGATCACGATTTTTATTTTTATAACCAACCGGTAGAAGAAATTTTGGATAACGCCCAAGTGCGCGTCAATGGGCGCGTGATGGGCATGTACGCTTCTTACTCGTATTTGGGCTTGGTCAACCACCCGCGCATCAACGAAGCCGCCAAAAAAGCTGTGGATAAATTTGGCACCGGCACCAACGGCGTGCGGACTTTAGCCGGAACGCTAACCCTGCATAATGAATTGGAAGAAACCATCGCCAACTTCAAACATGCGGAAGCGGCGATCACCTACTCCTCCGGATATGTCACCAACCTGACGGTCATCTCCACGCTGATGGGGCGCGGCGATTACGTCTTTTCGGACAAAATCAATCACGCTTCAATTGTGGATGGGTGCGTTATGTCTGGCGCGGAATTCCGCCGCTTTCGCCATAACGATATGGAACATCTGGAAGGCTTGCTCAAAAACGCCCCAGCCGACGTCGCTAAATTAGTCGTGGCGGATTCAGTCTTCAGCATGGACGGCGATATCATTGACCTACCGAAGACGATTGAACTTTGTAAAAAATATAACGCCTGGCTGATGATTGACGAAGCGCATTCAATTGGCGTGCTTGGAAAAACCGGTCGCGGCATTGAAGAGCATTTCGGCATTTACGAGGGCATAGATATAAAAATGGGCACGCTGAGCAAGACCATCCCTTCGGTGGGCGGGTATGTGGCTGGCAATAAAGATTTGATCAGCTACCTGCGCCACGGAAGCCGCGCTTATATCTTCTCCGCCGCGTTGCCGCCCGCGCAAGCCGCCGCCGCCAACGAAGCCTTCAAGGTGATCTTAGACGAACCTTGGCGCATTGAGCGCTTAAATCAAAACACCCAATTATTTATTAATGGGCTGAAGAGCATGGGCTTCGATACGTTGTTAACCGTCACGGCGATTGTCCCCGTGCTCTGCGGCGCGGACGAAAAAGCCTTTGAACTGACCAAGTATTGTCAGGAAAACGATGTCTTCGTCCTGCCGGTAGTTTCGCCAGCCGTACAAGAAGGCATGGCGCGCCTGCGCGCCACCGTTACGGCGGCGCACGAACCCAGCGAAATTGAACGCGCAATGGACGTAATTTATGAAGCTGGAAAGCGTATGGGAATGGTAAAATAAGAAAAAGTAGGCAATTCGCCCACCAAACGGTGGGCGAATTTTTTGTCAGCCGCCGAATTTATCAGATTTTACTCATCTAGCTTGCGTAAAATAACGCCGGCTTTATATAAAACTTTGTTGGCAGAACGCATGAATTGGCATACGCTTGAAATTAACTCCGCGCTAAGCGAATTGGATTCTTCATCTGAAGCTGGTTTGACGACCGCGCAGGTGAAAACGCGCTTAAAACAATTTGGGTTGAATCAACTCGTTGAACGCGGCGAAAACTCGCTCTTCAAAATTCTATGGGGGCGTTTCGCCTCTCCGTTGACGTTGATATTAATCGCGGCGGGCGCGCTGGCGGCATTCAATGCCGATTATTCCAACGCAAAATTGATTTTTGCGGCGGCGTTTATTTACGCTGTGATAGATTTTGCGCGCAAAGACCGCCCTGAAAAAACGATCAAACTGCTCGAACAATTTACGGCGCGCGTGCCAGCCCTGCGCGATGGAAGCTTCAAAGCCATTTCAAAACAGCAACTTGTGCCGGGGGATATTGTTCAAATTGAAAGCGGCGTTACCGTCCCAGCCGATCTGCGCCTGTTAGAAACCGTCAACTTACGGATTCAAGAAGCCCTGCTCACAACCGAAGTTGGCGCAGTTGAAAAACATACCGCGCAACTTACCGGCGAAAATTTACCGTTGTGGGAACACAGCAACATGGCTTATATGGGCACGTTAGTGACACAAGGGCGCGGGCTGGGCTTGGTCGTTGCCACTGGTATGCAAACTGAGTTGGGCAAAATCGCCGATTTGATTCAAAAAGTCGAGCCGCAAGCCACGCCGCTTCAAAAAAGCTTGACCAATATTGAACGTAAACTTGCGGCGTTTGGCGTTGGCGCTTCGATCTTATTTTTACTTGGCGCTTCAGCTTTGGGCAATCCGCTGGCGGATAGTTTGCGAATCAGCGTCAGCCTGTTGGTTGCGCTTGCGCCGGTTGGTTTTTCCACCCTTTTGCTCGGCGTGTTTTTGCGCGAATCTAAAAACGCCTCAGCGAGTAAATTTTCAGCTTTGGAAGCGCTCGGCGCGGTAACTGTAATTTGTTCGGATAAAACTGGAACGCTCACCGAAAGCCGCGTCACCGTGACGATTTTGGATTTTAGCGGACATGATCTGGATTTGACGGAGACCATGAGCAAAAGCGGCGCGCTTCATTCTACCCGTGAGCTGGGCGCGCGAACCCAATCCGCTCTTTCGCTGACGGCGATTGGCGGCAGTTTGTGCAACGACGCAAAACTGATTGATATTGGCGATGAGCGCTATCACACTTTAGGCGATCCCACCGAAAGCGCTTTAGCCGCCGCCGCCGCGCAGATGGGTTATTGGAAATCTTCTTTAGACGTTTCTTTTCCGCGCGCCGCAGAATTGCCCTTTGACTCGGAACGCAAACGCATGACGACTGTGCATCATCTCGGTCAATATGACCCGGAAGCGTTGGCGGGCTTGGATGTTTCCGATAAGCGCTACATCGCTTTCACCAGAGGGAATTTACAAAGTTTATTGGAGATCGCCAGCCATGTTTGGGTGGAAGGCAAAGCGCTTGAAATTGACGCAGAGTCAAGGTCCAGAATTGAGGCGCTGAATGAACGTCTCGCCAAACGCGGAATGCGCGTCGTGGGCGTTGGCTTTCGTCTCTTAAATGCCATACCTGAAATTATCCAAACTGATCTTGAACAGAATATTACTTTGGCGGGTTTGTTTGGCATGATTGATCCGCCGCGCGAAGGCGTGCGCGAGGCGCTGGAGGCTTGTCACGCCGTTGGCATTCGCCCGCTGATGCTGACTGGCGATCATCCGTTGATCGCTTTGGAAATTGCGCGGCAGTTGGGCATTGCCGAAAATGGGCGGGCTTTGCGCGGCATTGACGTTGAAAATTTTTCCGTGGACGAATTGAAAAATGTGATTGACGATGTGGATGTTTTTGCGCGCGTGGCTTCGGAACATAAATTGAAAATTGTCCAAGCTTTGCAGGCGCAGGGGCATGTGGTGGCGATCACTGGCGATAGCGTGAACGATGCGCCCGCCTTGCGTAAGGCGGATGTGGGCATGGCGCTAGGTTTGGCGGGCGCGGAAGTGGCGAAAGATGCGGCGAATTTAATTTTGGCGGATGATAATTTTGCAACGCTTGTTTCTGCGGTGAAAGCTGGGCGTCAGGTTCTGGAGAATTTGCGGCAAGCCATTCACTTTATTGTAGCGGGCAATCTCAGCCGGTTTTTAGCGCTTTGGCTTTTGGCTTTAATGACGAAGGATATCGTATTGCTCCCCGCGCAATTGCTTTGGCTCAGCTTTGGCGTGGACGTTTTGCTTGGACTGGGGCTTGCTTTGCAAAGATCGAATCTGCCGCGAAAAATTAACGCTGGTCGAACGCTTTGGCTTGGCGCGTGGATGGGGATTCTCGCGGCGGGGCTGGGCTGGTGGAGTTTTTCCGCTGTTCAACCTGCATGGCATACGCTGGTCTTTATGGCGCTCGCGCTGATGCAAGTCGCTCATGCGCTGGCGTTGAGTTTACGCAAAGCGACGCTGGGCATTGCGCTTTTTGTCATCCTTGTTCAATGGTTGCTTGCGCCAATGTATGGCGCGGGTAATCTGCTGATGATAATTGGCGCGGGCGCAATTATTTTTATAGCGCTGAGATTTACAGAATCTAAGTAGTCGCTCGTAAGCATTTAGAAAACAAATCCCTGCTCAAGCCGCCGTCCTCGGCGGCGGGGACGCCGCCTTGAGCGATGGTTTGTAGATAATGTCTAATATTTTCCGCTAGAGTGAATTTCAATTTAACGGTTATTTGCCCAGAGCTTGCTTCA
>JADLCG010000238.1 GCA_020847355.1 Anaerolineales bacterium
CCGCGCGGCATAAAAATGGCGACGGTTGTGCCTTTGCCTTCTTCGCTGACCAAAGCCGCGCGCCCCTGCGATTGCGAAACGACATGTAATGCGGCAGGCAAGCCCAGCCCATGATGGCTGACTCCGCGCGTTGAATAAAATGGCGACCAGGCTTTTTGCATCGCATCCATAGACATGCCCGCGCCGTCATCTTCAATATTGATTTCAACCACGCCGCGCTCTTCGGTTGGTTTGGCGGTAACTTTGATGGATTTCGCGCCAGCTTCGGCGGCGTTTTGCAAAAGATTGCCCAGCGCGCGCGTGAGTTGCGTGCTATCCGCAATGAGATAAGCGGCGGCGGGATCAATTTTCACTTTGAGCGTTTTCTCGGAGATGTTGCGCTGTTGCGCGGCAGTTTGCAGAACGTCTGCCAATAAAACGGAGCGCGGCTTCATCTCGCGGACTGCGCCGATCAATTGTTCCTTCACCTGAATAATTTGCGCGGCGCTTTCGGAGATCAAATCTAAATCTTCTTTCAAAGATTCAACATCCACTTGACCTGCGGCAATTTCTTCTTGTAAACGCGCAATGGTCAATGAGATCGGCAAAGTTTTATTGCCAATCCAATGAATGGCTTCGGTAGAAGCGCTGGTGAGCGCTTCAAAAACCTTGTTGCGTAAAATCTCATTGTGCGCTTCTTTTAATTCGTCCAGCAAATGCGCGTTATTGATCGCCACCGCCAAATGTTCAGCCATCGTGGTCAGCGTTGTAATATCGTCTTCGCTAAAAGCGCGTTCTTCCGAGCTTTGAATAGTGACCGCACCTAAAGCTTTGCCGCCATACATCAACGGCAGAGCCATTTCGGAACGGGTGTGCGGCAAGTTCGGATTTTTGAAATGCACGCGCTCCTCGCCCACGTCCAAAGCGATCCGCGCTTCGCCCATAGCAATACATGCGCCAATCATCGAATCCGTGCCGACTTTTAATTTGTGACCGTCCGCCACCATCGCCTTTCCGGCTTTGCCGTATCCGGCGCGAAGCACGGCATATTCGCCCGCCGCATCCAATAAAAACACGCCCGCATAATACAAACCATACGCTTCGCAAATAATATTCACGGTTTGCGGAAGCAGTTTTTCAATATCTAAAATCGAAGTGACTTCTTTGCCGACGCGATTGGCGGCTTTCAATAAACGCGAGCGTCTCTCCGCTTGTTTATGCAGTTTGGAATTTTGATAAGCAATCGCCAGTTGATCCGCCATCGTCTGCAACGCGGCGATGTCTTCATCATGGAACGCCGCCTCTTCCGTAGATTGGACAGTCAACGCCCCAACGACCTCTTCGCCCACGATCAGCGGTAGCGCCATCTCAGAGCGCGTCTTCGGCAAATGCGGATTTTCAAAGAAAACCGCTTCTTCGCCCACATCCAAAGCGATGCGCCCTTGTTTATTGGCGATACATGCGCCAATCATCGAGTTGCCGCCAATTGCCAGTTTATGCTCGCCTTTGAGCATGGCGCGCCCGGGTTCGCCGCGTCCGGCTTTCAAAACCGCATACTGATTCGCTTTCGCTTCATCCACCAGAAAAATGCCGGCGTAATAAAAACCGAATTCATCGCAGATGATATCCACAGTCCGCTCAAACAAAACCAGCGGATCTAAAATCGTGGTGATGTTCTTCGCGGCGCGCGCGGCGGCTTTCAGCAAAGTAGCATGTCTTTCAATTGAGTTTGTCATAAGTTCCTCTTTAGTTTGTAAGTGCAGGTTGAAGGTTGAAGGTTATTCGCCGCTTAAAATTTTCTGAACCAATTCCACCAAGCCTTGCTCGCGCCCTTTGACGAAAAAAGCGCTGGCGCCGCGCGCCACTGCATCTTTGGCTTTGCTCACTTCGTCATAAGCGGTCAAAATGATCACCGGCAGGTCAGCGCGCTGTTTTTTGAGATCGTCCAAAAGGTCTAAGCCGGCGCCGTTTTTAGGCGCGCCGTCAAAGCTTGGCATATTCAAATCCAGCACGGCAATATCCACCGTTTTCAAGTTCTGAGCGAAGATCGCGCTCCCGCTTTGACAATCCATCGCGGTCAACACGTCAAACCCGGCGCGAAGCATGGTTTTTTCCAAGCTCCGTTGCACCAATTTTTCATCATCTACCAAAAGAATAGTCGTCATCGTCGTTTCTCCAAAATTATTTTTCAATAGGCAGGCGCACAAAAAATTTCGCGCCTTGCCCAACTTCGCTTTCCAACCAAATCTTGCCGCCATGCTGATTGACAATTTGCATCACCGCCGAAAGCCCCAGCCCAGTGCCGCCGTCTCCGCCTTTCGTCGTAAAAAACGAGACCCAAATTTTTTCCTGAATTTCCGGCGGAATGCCGGGTCCGTTATCCTGCACCGTCACCAAAACAAAGTTCGGGTCGGCATCGCGCCCGCCCTGCACAAGAATCTGCGGCGCCGGCGTAGCGTTCAAAGCTTCCCAAGCGTTCTTAATCAAATTATTGAAAACCTGCTCCACCTGCCGCGCATCCACATGCACGTTGGGAAAATCCTCAGCCCAATTCAATTCCACTGCGCCATCCGGCAAACCCATATTGGCGACAGTCTCCGCAATCATTTCATTCAACGCAACCGATTCGTC
>JADLCG010000239.1 GCA_020847355.1 Anaerolineales bacterium
GCGCCCGTCAGTTTGGCTTCAAATCGAAAGGCGGAGATATCGTCTGAAATCTTTTTCAGGCGGGCAATGTAGATGGCGATTTCTTTGCCTAAGGTTGTCGGCACGGCAAATTGACCATGCGTGCGCGCGAGCATGGGCGTGGCTTTGTAATCCAGCGCCATATCGCTGAGCGCATCAATGAGCGAATCGAGCGCGGGCAGAATTACTTTATCGCGCGATTCTTTCAAAGCAATGGCTTGACCGATGCTATTGGTATCTTCGGAAGTCAAGCCGAAATGAATCCATGGGATTAATTCTTGAAGCGTTGGTTGATTTGCGCCTAATTCAACGGGTTTGAAATTCAATTTGCCTTGAATGAAATATTCAATCGCTTTGACGTCGTGTCTGGTCTTTTTTTCATAAGCGAGAATTGATTCTGCATCGGCGAATGAAAATTTATTTTGAATCGTTTCGATCTGGGCGGTTTCAAAATCGCTCAAAGGGCGTACCAAGCTTGTTTTGGAAAGAGCCAGCAAAAAGTTAAGTTCGACGCGTACGCGATCGCGCAGGAATGCAAACTCGGAGAAATAATCCATTAAAGGCGCAGTAGTTTCTGCGTAACGTCCATCCAGCGGAGAGAGAAGATGTAGGCTCATGTTTTATCGTTGACTCAGTTGATAGTTTGGCGCTTCTTTCGTAATGATAACATCATGCGGATGACTTTCAAGCAAGCCAGCGTTGGTGATGCGCGTGAGGCGGGTTTTGGTTTGCAAATCTTTCAATGAAGCCGCGCCTGCATAACCCATGCCCGAACGCAGACCGCCGACGAGTTGATAAACATATTCGCCGAGCATACCTTTATATGGCACGCGCCCTTCGATGCCTTCAGGGACAAGTTTACCGCTTCCGCTTTGACCTGTGGCGTAGCGATCCACGCCGTAGCCTTTCATCGCGCCGAGACTGCCCATGCCGCGATATTCTTTGAAACGCCGACCTTCGTATAACATCACTTCGCCAGGGGCTTCATCCAAACCTGCGAGCATACTGCCGAGCATCACGGCGTTGCCGCCTGCGACAATCGCTTTGACAATATCGCCGCTGAATTTGATTCCGCCATCGGCGATGATGGAGATGCCATGTTTCTTAGCGACTTGCGCGCATTCAAAGATTGCGGAGATTTGCGGCATACCCGCGCCAGAGATGACGCGCGTGGTGCAGATAGAGCCAGCGCCCACGCCAACTTTGATCGCGTCTGCGCCTGACTTGATGATGGCTTCTGTTCCTTCGGCAGTGACTACGTTCCCAGCCATGACGGGCAAGTCTTTCCAGTTATGTTTTATGCGTTGAATGGCTTCGAGCACGCCTTTGGAATGTCCATGCGCGGTGTCAATGGTGACGGCGTCCACGCCTGCTTTGAGCATTAAGTCCACGCGGGTTTCAACGTCTTTGCCTACGCCGACGGCGGCGCCGACGAGTAAACGTCCCTTTGAATCGGTTGAGGCGTTGGGGTAATCTCTAGCTTTTTGAATATCTTTGACGGTGAGCAAGCCTTTGAGTTTTCCGTTTTCATCCACGAGCGGAAGTTTTTCGATGCGATACTTTTGCAAAATATCCGTTGCTTCTTTGACGGAGATGCCGACCTTTGCCGTAATCAGTTTATCTTCTTTGGTCATAAACTGGCTGACGGGCAAACTGTAATCGGACGCTTCGATGAAGCGGATGTCTCGATTGGTGAGGATGCCGACAATTTTTCCGTTTTCATTGGTGATTGGCACGCCGCTAATATGGTAAGTGGACATGATCTCTTCGGCTTTGCTGAGCGGCGCATCGGGTTGTAAACTGATGGGTTCGACGATCATGCCTGATTGCGAGCGTTTAACCTTTTCCACTTCGGCGGCTTGCGCTTCGGGTGGCATGTTGCGGTGGATGATCCCCATACCGCCTTCGCGCGCTAAGGCGATGGCGAGCCTCGCTTCGGTGACAGTATCCATTGCGGCAGAGAGAATGGGGATATTTAATTGAATGGTGGGCGTGAGTTGAACGCGGATATCGGTCTCGTTGGGTAATACTTCAGTATAGCCTGGCACGATGAGGATGTCGTCAAAGGTGAGGGAGTTGTAGCGGTCGAATAATTCTTCGTTCATAATTTCTCCTTTTAATAAGCGGACTTTGGCAAACGGACTTTGTAACGGACTCGCGGACAGAAACGGACTTTGGTAAGCGGGCTTTGTAAACGGACTTTGTAAACGGACTCGCGGACAGAAACGGACTTTGGTAAGCGGGCTTTGTAGCGGATTCACGGATTAGAAATGGACTTTGGTAAACGGACTCTGTAACGGACACACGGATTGTTCTCACGGATTGAAGCGGACTTTGGTAAGCGGACTTTGTAACGGATTCACGGATTGAAACGGACTATTGATGATTTAAGAAGTTGTGAATGGCTGTATCGTAGCGGGCGGTGGAGGCGAAGCCTTTGATAGATAATTTTTGGCGAGTTTGTTCGGTAACGCCGCCTGCACGGATTTCATCCAGAACTGAATTGTAATCGGTTGGGTCGCAGATGAGGGTGACTCGTTCGTGATTTTTTGCGGCGGCGCGGATGAGAGTTATGCCGCCAATATCAATATTTTCAATGGCGTCGGCGTAAGTAACATTTGGTTTGGCGATGGTTTCTTCAAAGGGATATAAATTGACGGCGACGAGGTCAATGAAATCCCAGCCGAGATTTAATAGTTCGTTATGGTCTGATTCTGTGGGGCGGGCAAGGAGTCCGCCATGAATGGCGGGGTGTAAGGTTTTGACTCGTCCGCCGAGGATTTCGGGTGACTTTGTATAATCTGCAACTTCGGTGACGGGGATGTTGTTTTGGCGAAGTAAGGTTGCGGTGCCACCTGAGGCGAGCAGAGTCCAGCCAAGGTCAGCGAGGGATTTGGCGAATTCGACGATTCCAGTTTTGTTATGGACGGATAAGATGGCGATGGGCATAGTAAATTCCTTTTTGTAAACGGACTCTTTCACGGAATAACGGATTAAAACGGACTTTGTAACGGACTCACGGATGAAAAACGGACTTGGTAAGCGGGCTTGGTAAACGGACTTTATCACGGACTCACGGACGAAAACGGACTCTTGGGTAAGCGGATTTTATGGTTTGATTAATTCCTTTATGGTTTTTATTAATAGTTTATGTTCGATTTGGTGGACGCGGGTTTCAAAATCTTCTAGCGATTCGTTTTGAATAAAATTGATTTCTTGTTGGGCTAAGACGGGACCGTCATCTACGCCTTCGTCAGGGACGAGGTGAACCATGACGCCTGTGTGTTCAATTTCTCCTTTTTGATAGGCTTCGTAAGCGCGTTCGATGGCGTGTGTGCCTGGGAATGTGTTTGGTAGGGCTGGATGCAGGTTAATTATTTTGTTTGGAAAGTGATTGATAAACGATGAAGTCAATATTCTCATCCAGCCTGCGAGGATGATGTAGTCAGGTTGTTTTGTGATTACAAAATTTACTAGTCGTTTGTCGTATTCTTGTCTTGTTTCGTCTTCAAGTTTTGCAAAGTGAATTGCTTCGACATCCGCATTCTTCGCGCGAGTTAATCCATAGGCATCTACTTTGTTGGAGATAACGGATATGACTTGGGCGTTAAGTTCTGCAGATTTGCAAGCGTCAAGAATGGCTTGCAGATTGGAGCCGTTGCCAGAGATGAGGACAACTAATCGAGAAGTCATAATTAATGATGAAATAATCTTACGCCAGAGAATATCATGGTCATGCCGTATTCGTTGGCGGCTTGGATGACGGCGTCGTCACGGTTGGAGCCGCCTGGTTGTAAAACATATTTCACGCCGCTGGCAGACGCTCGGTCAATTGAGTCGCGGAAGGGGAAGAAGGCGTCGGAGCCGAGCGTAGTGAAATCCAGTTGGGAGAGCCACTCATGTTTTTCGGACGGAGTCAGTTGTCGGGGAGTGTGAGCGAAGATGTTTATCCAATCTGCTTTTTCATTATCGGTTATATCATCACGCAAAAATTGGTCAATTGCATTATCACGGTCTGGGCGTTTGATATTTGTTTTGAAAGGTAAATCTAAAACTTGCGGATGTTGACGCAACCACCATAAATCCGCTTTTTGAGCGGCGAGGCGCACGCAATGCACGCGCGATTGTTGACCCGCGCCAACGCCGATGGCTTGACCATCCGTAACAAAACAAACAGAATTGGATTGCGTGTATTTCAATGTAATCCATGCAATTGTTAAATCACGAATAGCAGAATTGGATAAATCTTTTTTGGTGGTGACAATATTTGTAAAATCTGCGGGCGTGACGAAACGGTCGTGACGATGTTGCTCAAAGCGGACACCGAAGACATCACGCACTTCTTGACTTGATCGCGGCTCATACGACGGGTCAATTTGGATGACTGCATACTTGCTATTTTTTTTCGCTTTGAGAATCTCTAACGCGTCTTTATCATAAGCGGGGGCGATCACGCCATCGGATACTTCGCGCGCAATCAACTTTGCAGTGGAAACATCCACAGTATCGGACAACGCAATGAAATCACCGAACGAACATAAACGATCTGCGCCGCGAGCGCGCGCGTAAGCGGTTGCCAGCGGGGAGAGTTCGAGATCGTCCACAAAATATGCTTTTTTCAAAACATCCGATAACGGATTAGCAACAGCAACACCTGCGGGGCTGACGTGTTTGAACGAAGCGGCGGCTGGTAAATTGAGCGCTTGCTTTAATTCGCGCACCAGTTGCCATGAATTGAGAGCGTCTAGTAGATTGATATAACCTGGCGAACCGTTAAGAACTGTAATTGGTAATTCAATATCAGACGGCATGAACACACGGGCGGGCGCTTGTTGCGGATTTGCGCCGTTGCGGAGGGGGAGGGAGGATGGCATAGGTAATTCCTTGTAAACGGACTTTGGTAAACGGACTCTTTCACGGATTCACGGACAGGTAAACGGACTCTGTCACGGACTCACGGACGAAAACGGACTCTTTCGCGGATTCGCGGACTTGAACGGATTTTTTAAGTTATAAGATTTACTTTCTTTGTGCCTTGTACTACTTCGCCGATGACAAAAGTTTTTTCAGGGATTTGAGTTTGAATTGACGAAATAGATTCTTTCTCTACGATCATAATCATGCCGATGCCCATGTTGAAGACGCGATACATTTCGTTTGTGTTGATGCCGCCTGTTTCTTGAATTAAATTCCAGAGCGGAGAAGTTTCCCATGAGTCGAGCTGGATGTTTGCATCTACATCGTCAGGTAATATACGCGGCAGGTTTTCTATGAATCCGCCGCCTGTGATGTGGGCGAGCGCTTTTATTTCAGATAACACGGGTGACAAAAGAGAGTAATAAGAACGGTGTGGCGCGAGTAACGCATCTGCAAATGACATATTGAGTTCGGGGATACTCGTTTCTAAATCCGCGTTCGCAAAAATTTTGCGGATTAAGGAATAGCCATTGGTGTGCGGTCCGCTGGATTTGATGCCAATCAGCACATCACCTGTTTTGATATTTTTTCTTGGAAGTATCGCTTCTTTTTCTAGCACGCCGATAATTGTTCCTGCAACGTCAAATTCGTTTGGCTGATACACGCCAGGCATTTCGGCAGTCTCGCCACCGAGCAAAGCCACGCCTGATTCTTTACAGGCTTCAGCAATACCCGTGACAACTTCTGCAGTTTGTTCGGGATTTAGTTTCGATGTTGCAAAATAATCCATGAAAAACAATGGTCTTGCGCCTTGCACAAGAATATCGTTGATGCAGTGATTGACAATATCATGCCCGATGTTGCGATATTTGCCAACGGATGCGGCGAGTTTTACTTTTGTGCCAACGCCATCTGTTGAAGTGACAAGCACAGGCGCTTTCATCTCTTTCACGGAGGAGATATCAAATAATCCGCCGAAAGACCCGATCCCAGCCAAGACAGAAGCGTTGTAGGTGGATTTGACTGCGTCTTTCATCAGGTCAACGGCGCGATTGCCAGCGTCAATGTCAACGCCAGAAGAACTATAAGCGGTCTCGGTCACGGACTCACGGACTGGAACGGACGGAATGACGGCAGGCTCATTAGCAAAATCGCTGACGACTGAAAAGCGGATTGGAGTGTTTAGAGTGATTGAATCTTCAGGCGGAAGTTTGATGTCGGGCGGAGTCCAGATGACGCGGTATAAATATTTCTGCCAATCTTGCACACTTGCAGGTCTCAGGATTCTTTTAAAATCCAAAGTTGATTTTCCGAAGTTGTACAACATGCCCACTGGACTTCCTGTTGCGGCGAGATAAACCAAAACCTGATGTAATTCTTGGTTTGTTAAATCGTGACTTAAGGCTTTGCATTCCACGACAAGAGAGTTTTCAATCCATATATCTAAATAAAGATAACCAACGAGAGATTCGTTGATCCAAACCTCAACGCGCTTTTCCATTTCCGCTTTCAAGCCTGCGCTAAGACATAACTCAACCAATCGGTGTTGATAAAATTCTTCTTTATGTCCCGAACGTAATTCTCGCATCGCTTGCATCGCAAGCCCGTTGACTTTATAAGTCAAATCATCCAACGGCGTTTTTACCAATCCAACTTTTTCTTTTGTCATAACTAAGTCCGTTCTACTCCAAGAGTCCGTTTCTAATCCGTGCGTCCGTGAAAGAGTCCGCTTGCCCAAAGTCCGTTTCCATCCGTGCGTCCGTGAAAGAGTCCGCTTGCCCAAAGTCCGTTTCCATCAGTGAGTCCGTTACAGAGTCCGCTTACCCAAAGTCCGCTTCCATCCGTGAGTCCGTGATAAAGTCCGTTTACAGAGTCCGCCTGCCGATGTCTTTCCGATACTGCACACCCTCAAACGAAACCTTATCAATATTAGAATAAACTTTTTCAATTGCATTTTCAATATTGCTTGCCATAGCCGTCACCCCAAACACGCGCCCGCCAGCCGTGATGATTTTATTCCCATCCATTTTTGTGCCTGCATGAAAACAAATCACGTTTTCTGGTAACTCGGCAAAGGTCACAACTTTTCCGCTCTCTGCTTTTTCTGGATAGCCCTTGCTTGCTAATACTACGCAAACTGCCGCGCCCTCTTTCCATTTGATGTGGACATCCTTTAACTTGCCATCAATACATGCCTCTACAATATCTAGTAAATCTGTTTCGAGTAATGGAAGTACAACTTGAGTCTCAGGATCGCCAAAGCGACAATTAAATTCCAACACGCGCAGACCATCTTTGGTTAACATCAAACCTGCATACAACACGCCGATAAATTTTCTACCCTCGTTTCGCATTGCGTCAATGGTGGGTTGCAAAACTTTTTCAACGGCTTCACTTAATAATCCGTTTGTCAAAATGGGAGCAGGCGCATACGTCCCCATGCCGCCCGTGTTTGGTCCGTTATCTCCATCTAATAATTGTTTATGGTCTTGGGCGGGGATCATCGCCACGCAATATTCGCCATCCGAAAAAGCCATCAACGAGACTTCTTGCCCAATTAATTTTTCTTCAATCACCACTTCAGCGCCTGCGGAATCAAATTCATGTTTGACCAACATCGCTTCTAAAGTAGAAATTGATTCTTCCAACGTCTCTGGCAATATCACGCCTTTGCCTGCCGCCAAACCAGATGCCTTAATCACAATGGGATAATCAATCTGTTTGACATAATCAACTGCTTCTTGATAATTTGAAAACGTGATATATCTTGCTGTCGGAATTTGATTGCGCGCCATAAAATCTTTCGCAAAAACTTTCGACGCTTCAATCTCCGCCGCGGCTTGATTCGGTCCGAACGAGCGGATGTTTGCATCTGACAGCGAATCCACCAACCCCTCAGCCAGCGGAATTTCTGGACCGACAATCACCAAATCAATTTGTTTTTCTTTACAAAAAGAAACAACTTCATCATGCTTTGAAATATCCATCAAAACATTCTCGCCGCACAGACTCGTGCCTGCATTGCCAGGCGCAATATATAGCTTCCTCAATCGTGGAGATTGAGCGACCTTCCATGCAATTGCATGTTCCCGCCCGCCCGAACCAATGATTAATACATTCATATCTTCAGCCTCTTCATTCCTTCGTCCGTTTGCCAATTACTAAATCCGTTTTCATCCGTGAATCTGTGACAAAGTCCGTTTACCAAAGTCCGTTTACCGAGTCCGCTTACTTCGTCGCTCTCTCAAACCCAGTCTTGACCGATAATAAATCCACAGGGATCGGATACTTCCCCGTAAAACACGCCTGACAAAATCCGTCTGTCCGTTGAATAGCGCGCATCATCCCGTCAACGGATAAATAATACAAACTATCCGCGCCTACAAATTCTCGAATTTCATCCACAGTTCTTTTGTGAGCAATTAGATCTTCATACTTACCCATATCCACGCCCATAAAACATGGATGCGCAATCGGCGGACAAGTGATCGCCACGTGCACTTCTTTCGCGCCAGCGTTTTTCAATAACTTGATCAACGGTCCCGTTGTGTTTCCGCGCACAATGCTGTCGTCAATCATCACCACTCGTTTTCCGCGCACATTATCATTGATTACGTTGAATTTCAACGCCACGCCGCGCTTTCGCAGAGAATCTGTTGGCTCAATAAATGTTCTGCCTACATATCTGTTCTTGATAAAGCCATCGTTGTATGGAATCCCCGCCACATGCGAAAACCCAATCGCCGCAGGCACAGAGGAATCAGGCACAGGAATCACCACATCCGCAAACCGTCCGTTTTCATCCGATGTCCGTTTTTGTCCGTTATTCCGTGATAAAGTCCGTTTATCATGTCCGTTTTTGTCCGTTATTCCGTGAGAGAGTCCGCTTACCACTCCGTTTTCATCCGTTATTCCGTGAGAGAGTCCGCTTACCACTCCGTTTTTGTCCGTTATTCCGTGAGAGAGTCCGCTTACCACTCCGTTTTCATCCGTTATTCCGTGAGAGAGTCCGTTTATCAGTCCGTTTATAACCTCCCGCGCCAATTCCTCCCCCAATCTCTGCCTCACATGATGCACATTGATTCCATCCCAAGTCTGGTCAGGTCTCGCAAAATAAATATGCTCAAAGATACACATCGCCGAAGGCTGGACGGACGGCAACGCCTGCATTACTTTCAAAGCGCTGTTTGATAACGAAACCACCTCGCCAGGCTTCACGTCACGAATGGCGTCACATCCTAAAGTTTGTAACGCGCCAGTTTCGGATGCCACTGCATGACCGCCGCTCGGCAATAATCCAATACACAGCGGGCGAAACCCCCACGGGTCGCGCACTGCATAGACGCAATCGCGAGTCAAGATGACTAACGAGTACGCGCCAATCCATTTTGTCATTGCGGTTTTGATGCGTTCTTCCCAAGTGTTGCCGCCGTTGCGCGCCAACATCATCGTCATCACTTCAGTATCCGATGATGAAGAAAAGCCCACGCCTTGTTCCAATAATTCTTTCCGCAGTTCCGCCGAGTTAACTAAATTTCCATTATGCGCCAACGCCAGCGGACCATTGATCGTTTCGATCATAAATGGCTGAGCGTTCCGCAACATCGAGGAGCCAGTCGTTGAATAGCGCGTATGCCCAATCGCATAATGACCTTTCAGCTCCGCCATCGCGTTCGGCGTAAACACATGCGACACAAACCCAACGCCTTTGTGCATTGTTATCGTTTGACCGTCAGCCACAGCCATGCCCGCCGCTTCCTGTCCGCGATGTTGCAACGCATACAAACCAAAAAATGTCATGCGCGCCACGTCTTCATTCGGCGCAAAAATTCCAATCACGCCGCATTCTTCTTTTGGCGATTCGTCAAAATAATTCATACACTTCCTTTACCTGTTCAATTTTCTTTTGCAAACTCTGCATATCTTTTTCAACAAATGTGATATGACCAATCTTTCGTTTCGCCCTCGGCGCTTTATCGTATAAATGCAAATGCGCGCCCTCAATCTTTAGGATGAATTCCACGTCTGGAAGATTCCCCACCAAATTGACCATTCCGCACACCCCCAGCGGATTCGTGCTTCCCAACGGCGCATCGCTCACCGCTCGGACATGGTTCTCAAACTGAGACGTGATACTACCCTCGATCGTCCAATGCCCGCTGTTATGCACGCGCGGCGCCATCTCATTCGCCAGCAAGCGACCATCCTTCTCAAAAAACTCAATCGTCAATACCCCAACATAATCTAACGCATTCATCACCGCTCTGGCATATTCTTCCGCTTGTTTTTGCAGTTCTGCCGAAACGTCGCCGCCCGCAATTGATAATCTCAAAATCCCATCCCGATGATGATTCTCGATCAGCGGATAAAACTTCATCTCCCTAGATTTATTTCGCACCGCAATAATAGATAGTTCCCGCTCAAACTTGATAAATTCTTCTAAAATCAAATCATCCGTTTCGTATCCGCTTATCCGCTTTGCCAAAGGCAATCCGTTATCCAGATCTGCTTCCGAATTGATTACCACCTGCCCCTTGCCATCATATCCCATGCGCCGAGTCTTCAACACAGCAGGGAATCCGATTCCATCCGTTTGTCCGCTTCGCAATCCGTTACTAAATTTTGCCGTCGGTATCCCCAGCTCCCGAAAAAAAGATTTCTCCACAAACCTATCTTGCGCCTTCTCCAGTGCAATCGCTGACGGATACACAGGCACGAACTTTTCAAGATGACGTACTGTTTCCACTGGCACGTTTTCAAATTCATACGTGACCACATCCAAGCCTTGCGCAAATTTTTCAAGAGCGGATGTATCAGCGTAGTCGAATGCCCAATGGTCAGCGAGCAAGCCTGCGGGTGAGTCGGAGGCGCTGTCGAAGAAGCGGAAGCGATGTCCGAGCGGATATCCTGCCAGGGCAAGCATCCTTCCAAGTTGACCCGCTCCTAAAACGCCAATTTTTTTCATCCGTTATCCTCTCGCGGATCGGGGTTATCCAAAACGGATTGAGTCTGCTTGGCGCGATAATCGAGAAGCGCTTTGAGATATTGCTGATGTTTATTGGCGACAATAGACACCGCCAACAACGCCGCATTGACCGCGCCCGCTTTGCCAATTGCCAACGCGCCAACGGGAACGCCCGCAGGCATTTGCACAATGGAGAGAAGCGAATCCATGCCGTTGAGCGCCTTCGATTGAACAGGCACGCCCAACACGGGCAGATGCGTTTTTGCGGCGGTCATGCCAGGCAGGTGAGCCGCTCCGCCCGCGCCCGCAATGATGACTTCGATGCCGCGCTCGTGAGCCGATTCGGCAAATTGAAAAAGCAGATCGGGCGTGCGATGTGCTGAAACGATTTTGACTTCGTATGGAATCTTTAATTCATCCAGAATTTTTGCGGTATGTTCCATCGTCTCCCAATCGGACTTGGAACCCATGATGATGGCAATTAGCGGAGGATTCATCAGTTTTTCTCCTTCACCTTATCATCATTCATAAATTCGGAATTAATCTCTCGATATACTTCTAAGCCGCCCCATGAACCAATTGCAGATGCAATTAAGGTGGCGAGTATTCCTAAATCTACGTTTCGCAATATTTCAGATGGGCGAAAGATGGTAATCATAACAATTATAGAAACAGATAAACCTATCAATCCAGCAATTAATAAACCAGTAATGACAGATCTAAGCTTTGTTGCAACTCTATGTTTGAAATTTTGGTAAATAATGCCAGATAATAATATTCCACCTAATAAGCTTGGTATGGAAGCAAATATAAATGACCAAATCGTGATACCTATAAGAAAACTACTTGTTAATGAAGGAAATTTGTAAAGAACGCCATCGATTACCAAAAAAAATACTGCAAAGAGTAACCCACCTATAAAAACAGCAAATAAGTTTTTTAGGGTAATGCGGATTAGAGTTTTTTCACTTGGAAGATATTTTCCGTAGATATTTATCATTATTGTATTGCTTTCAAATTTTCAATCAATCTTTCTTCGATTGGATAACTTCCAGGTTTAAAGGTTTTGCCCGTTAGCATTTCGTAAATGGCGATGTATCTGCGTGAAGCGGATGTCCATAAGTCGTCGGGCATGGCTGGGATTTCTCCATCGCCGCGATAGCCTTTATCCGCATACGCAATGCGGATAAATTCCTTATCGAAATTTTCTGGCTCTTTGCCTTCGTTGAATAATTTTTGATAAGCGCCCGCCCGCCAAAAGCGCGATGAATCAGGCGTGTGGACTTCGTCAATTAACATCACCTGACCGTCATCCGTTAACCCAAATTCGTATTTTGTGTCCACAAGAATCAATTCCGCTTTTGCGGCTAACTCCTGTCCGCGTTTGAAGATGGCGAGTGCCGCGCTTTGCACTTGATTCCAAGTCTTTTCATCCAGGATATTTTTTTCTATCACTTCTTTGCAAGTTAATCGTTCGTCATGTCCCGTTTCGCCGCCTTTGGTGGTGGGTGTGATGATCGGCTCAGGCAGTTGTTGATTTTTTCTTAGCCCTTCAGGAAAATCGTAGCCATAAATATTTCTTTCGCCTAACGAATAACGATGCCACAAGGCAGTGGATGTTACGCCAGTGATATATCCGCGCACGATGACTTCCACTTGAAGGGGATTTACTTTTTGCACAATCGCCGCGTTGGGGTCGGGGATTGAAATCAGATGATTTGGAATAATATCTTTTGTATGCTCAAACCACCAAGCGGATAATTGATTCAATACCTGCCCTTTGTACGGAACTCTTGCAAGGATTCGGTCAAATGCCGATAAACGATCTGTGGTGACGATCAAGCGTTGTCCGTTTGGCAGGTCGTACCACTCGCGCACCTTGCCCGATTGTTTTTTAGCAATCGGCAAATTGGTTTCGTTCAACGCTTGCGGAATCAATTTCAATAATTCATTTTGCGAAATCATTTTTACATTCCTTTCGCGTACTTCACGCCGTTTTGAAATAGCTTCAACCCACTTCCGTTTTTTACTCCGCGGGTGTGTAGCGGATGTTGCCAATTGTGAATATGATTTTCGGGATGTGGCATTAGCCCCAGCACGTTGCCTTTTGTATTTGTAATTCCCGCAATATCCAGCGTCGAGCCATTTGGGTTGATCGGGTATAAACCGTTGGCAGGTAAGCCGTCCGCGTGGACATACGTCAACGCAATATGTTCCTTTGCAATATTTTCGATGGATTGAAAATTCCCTTCGCCATGCGCGATGGGGCAGGCGATGACTTCATCTAAATCTTTTGTCCAGATGCAGGTTTGGGATGTGGATTTGAGATTCACCCAGCGACATTCAAAATGACCTTCGGCGTTGAAAGTTAAAGTAACCCCGTCATTGCGAGGACGATAGCCCGAAGCAATCTCTTGTTGTGTAGGGGATTGCTTCGCTTCGCTCGCAATGACAGAATCCCCAGGCAGTATCCCCGCTTTGACCAAGACCTGAAACCCGTTGCAGATGCCGATGACGGGTTTGCCTGCCTCTACAAATGCGGAGACTTCGTCTGAAAAATATGAGATTAAATCCAACGCCAGAAGTTTGCCCGCGCCCAATGCGTCCGCGTAGGAAAAGCCGCCAGGGACGACGAGCAGTTGAAAGTCCGCAAGAAGCGTTTTGTTATCTCGCAATTGATTCAACGGCACGCCAGTCACATCCGCGCCTGCGAGAGTCAAGGCGTTCATTACGTCAAAATCACGGTTGGAGCCGTGGGCTTGGAGAATAAGGGCTTTTGGTTTCATAGGGAAATTATGAATGAAGAATGCTGAATGATGAATTAGGAAGGATGAATAAAGGCATGGACAAGCTCCTCAACTTTAATTTCGTGATTGCCAAGTTTGAGCGTTGGCGTTTCTGTAACTTGACCGATTTTTTGGAAGGGCAAATTATCGAATTGTTTTTCAAAAGCGGATTTATTTTCTGGCGCGATTTCAACGAGCAGACATCCGTTGACTTCATTGAATAGATTCGATGATTCAAAATTAATTTCCGCGCCGAGCCGCCCGCCGATGCACATCTCTGCAATTGCAACCGCAAGCCCGCCTTCGCTCAAATCATGCGCCGCTTTGACATATCCGCTACGGATGGCTTGATGCAAGGCTTTGTAAACCTGCAATGTGAATTTTGGAACATCGGGAACAGACTGATTACTGATAACTGATGACTGATGGTCGCCGATGAGATAAACCAGATTGCCCGCTTCTTTCAAATCCATGCTGACCGCTTGATTGACATCATGCACAATGCCGATAGCGGAAATGAGTAGTGTGGGCGGAATGGCATGACGTAAACCGTCGGCGCCGAGATATTCGTTGTTGAGCGAATCTTTTCCGCTGATGAATGGCGTGCCATAAAATAACGCCGCATCATGGCAACCGCGACAGGCTTCGACTAGCGAGCCTAATGTTTCGGGTCGCAATGGGTCGCCCCAGCAGAAATTATCAAGGATGGCGATCCGCTCGGGGTCGGCGCCAACTGCAACGGCGTTGCGAAGCGCTTCGTCAATGACCGACCAAGCCATTTGATAGGCGTCGCGTTTTCCAAATTCAGGATTGATTCCGTTCGATAGAGCAATCCCTTTCACGCCTTGCGTGCCGATGGGTTTGATCACCGCCGCATCGGACGGCGCATCCATTTGAATCCCAGTCAACGGCTTGATGACCGTGCCGCCTTGCACTTCGTGATCGTAAATGCGAATGACGTGTGATTTGCTGGCGATGTTGGGGGAGGAGAGTAAAGATATTAGATGACTAGAGATTAGATGATTAGGGATTGGCGCGTTACTACTCTCTACTCTCTGCTCTCTAATCTCTGCTTTTAATTGTCTCTGCGGAATGCCATCATGCAGAAATTCGTTATTCATCTCCACAACAACTTTAGCGCCATAGCGGACAACGAGCGAGCCGTTGCCAGTGAATTCGCCAATATCTGTTAGTTCGGTGTTGAAGGTGGCGCATAATTTTTGCAGGTCAGAAATTTTTTCAGGCGCAACTGCAACAACCATCCGTTCTTGCGCTTCGGAGAGCCAAATTTCCCACGGGGCGAGACCCGCATATTTGAGTTTTACTTTGGTTAAGTCCACGTCACAGCCGATGGATGAAGCCATCTCGCCAACAGCGGAAGATAACCCGCCTGCGCCGCAATCGGTGATGTCGTTGTAGAGTCCCAAATCTCTGGCGCGGACGATGACATCTATCAAGCCTTTTTCGGTGATCGGGTCGCCGATTTGAACGGATGCGCCAGCCACTTCGCCCGTTTGCGCGTCCATCGTCATGGATGAAAATGTTGCGCCGCGTAATCCGTCACGCCCAGTTCTGCCGCCCAGCACAACTACTCTATCGCCAACCTGCGGATTCTTTTTATGCTTTCCTTTGGGTGCAATGCCGACACATCCGCAAAAGACGAGCGGATTGGCTGTGTAGCCTTCATCGTAGAGTATCGCTCCGTTGACAGTGGGAATGCCGATTTTGTTTCCGTAATCTTGCACGCCCGCTACCACGCCCGATTGAATCCTTCTTGGATGTAAGACGCCATCGGGTAATGATGCTGGATCTAAATCTTGCGGACCAAAACATAAAACGTCCGTATTCGCAATCGGCTTTGCGGAAACGCCCAACACATCGCGGATGACTCCGCCGACGCCCGTGTTCGCTCCGCCGAAAGGCTCAACAGCGGACGGGTGATTATGCGTTTCGGCTTTGAATGAAATTTCAAACTCGTCGTCAAAGTCAATGATGCCCGCGTTATCTACAAAAGCGGAGATGACCCACGGTGCGGCGATTTTATCGGTGGCGGATTTCAAATAGGTTCTGATAAGAGAATTAATGTTGGATGGGTAATTGGTGATTGGTGATTGGTAATTACTATTTACCGAATTACTAATTACTATATTTGCTTTGAACGTCTTATGCACACAATGCTCGCTCCAGGTTTGGGCGATGGTTTCAAATTCCACATCCGTTGGGTCGCGTTTTTCTTCGATGAAATAATCTTGAATGGCTTTCATCTCTGCCAGATCCAATGCGGCGCGGCGGTCTTTGGAAAGCGATAATAATTCGTCGTTGGATAATTCGCGGATCGGAATAATTTCTACTGCGCCGCTGGATTCGGCTTCTTCAGGAAACGACGGCGTGATTTCTCCGATCATCCAATGTTGGATGACGTTGTTGGCTAGCAACGCCTTGGCGAGTTGTTCAACCTGCTCAACTTTCAAACCTGAAACCTGAAACCTGACGCCTGTTGCGGCGCGCTGGACTCCCTTGAAATTTAATTCATGCGAGGCGCGGACGATTTGCTCGGCAACGGGGTCTGTTACGCCTGGGCGGAGGGAAACTTCCAGAATAACCGAATCAGGCTCACCCGAAGAAAGCGGCGCGGGCAATTCATCCCATGAAGCGGATTGAGTTACGGGGTCTGTAAAAAGCGTGAGAGCCAACTTTTGCAATTCTTCCTGCGACAGTTGGCCCTCAATGAAATAAAGGTCTTGAACGGCGATGCTTTTTAAGCGCTGAAACCCGAGGGCGTGGGCATCTTTTAAATACCCAGCCGCTCGCGTGTCGTGATTGGTTTGAATGATGAATTTATAAATTGACATAGACACCTATTTGAAAAGTCGTTGAGATTGTACCCTTTGTCACTTGTCTAGTCAACGAGAGTTGCGATATTTTAAGTTTTTTGTCTTACATTTTGCAAAACATATGCAATCATCTTTTGCGGGATGTTCACGCCCGTGGTGGTGATGCTGTTGCGAAACTCCATCGTGTGATTGAATGAACATAATCAGGGTAAGCGGACATAGAGTTCCTTTCCGCACCGCGGCATTTATTTCGCAAGTTTTGCGCGCAACATCAATGTTGTGCTACATCTGCCTTTGCGCTAGATATAACAACCTCAAAATTTTCAACTCGTCAAAATTCAATTCGCCGTTCAGTTTGTCGAACACGGGTCTCAAGAATAAATTTTCCGATTCGCCGAACGCGGAGAAAGCAAGTTGAATTTGTCTCTCGTTCGCCGATGTCATTGATTTCAATTCATCGGCTTTGCGAAGTTTGTTTCCCGCTGTCGCATATTTTGTCAGATGCTCCACGATCGTGCTTTGCGTGATGCCGTGCCGCCCCGCCAATTCTTGAATGGATAGCCCGCTGTCAAATCCATCCGCAATGACGCGAGTCCTTTCTCCAACCTCAGAGTCTCGGCTCGTGGTTTGAGGCGCGGGATCGGGAGTGGCGGAAATATTATTTTGCTCGCAAAATGTTTTTATCAATCCCATGAACAAGCCGCCGTATTGCTTCCACTTCACCTTGCCAACGCCCGTAATTTTCATCATGGCGCTTTCATTCCGCGGATAATACGCCGCCATTTCCACCAACGCTTTATCCGAAAAGATCACGTACGGCGGCACGCGCTCGCCATCGGCGAGTTCTTTTCGTTTTGCTCTCAGGATTTCAAACAGTTCGCGATTGTATTCGACGTCGGTCCGTTGACCTTTGATCCGCGCCCGTCCCGCTTCTTGCACGACGCCGAAAACTGGTTCTCTTTTCTTCAACGTTTCCATCGCCTTCGACGTGAGGCTTAAGGTGTGGTATTCGCCTTCCTGCTTCAAATATCCCATAGAGGTTAACTGACGGGCGATGTGCATCCATTGTTTCTTTGTCAATTCTCCGCCGATGCCGTATGTGGAGAGCTTATCGTGTTCCCAGCGCATTACCTTTTCGTTTTTTGAGCCGAGCAGAATATCCGCGATGTGACCCGCGCCGAATTTTTCGTTCGCGCGTTTGACGCATGAGAGAAATTTTTGAGCGAAGATCGTGATGTCGGTCAACGCGGTTGGGGCGGAGGTGCAGTTGTCGCAGTTGGAGCAGTTATCGGCTTCGTATGATTCGCCGAAGTAGTTGAGGAGCGGCTTGCGGCGGCAGGTTAACTCGTCTTCCGCAAAGCGCACGATGGCGTTCAAATGTTCGATGGCAACTCGTTTTTCCTCGCCCTCTTTTTGGTCAATGAAGTAATTAATCTTGGCGGCGTCTGAGTAGCTGTAGAGTAAGGCGCAGTGCGCGGGTAAGCCGTCGCGTCCCGCGCGTCCAATTTCCTGATAATAGCCCTCGATGCTTTTCGGCAGATCGAAGTGAATGACGAAGCGCACGTTTGGCTTGTTGATGCCCATCCCGAACGCGATGGTGGCGACGATAATTTGCACGTCGTCTCGAATAAATAGTTCTTGATTCCGTTTTCGCTCGGCGTCTTCCAACCCCGCGTGATACGGTCGAACGGAATAACCTTTCGATGCAAGATACGCGGCAAGCTCATCCACCTGTTTGCGCGAGAAACAATAGATGATGCCCGATTGATCTTTGTAACGATTGATGATGCCGATCACCTGGCTGACGGGTTCGCGCTTGCGAATCACTTCGATATAGAGATTCTCGCGGTTGAAACTGGCGACGAATTCATTGGTGGTTGAAAATTTGAGCGTGTTGCGAATATCCTGCCGAACTCGAGACGTGGCGGTTGCCGTTAATGCCAAGCATACCGCTTTTGGAAATCTTTTTCTAACTTCCACAAGCTGGCGATATTCGGGGCGGAAGTCGTGTCCCCACTCGGAGATGCAGTGCGCCTCGTCAATGGTGAGGCAATCCACTTGAACGGAGTCAAGAAGCGAGAGAATCTTTGGCGTGAGCAGGGTTTCGGGCGCAACGTAGAGCAATTTCACTGCGCCGCGCTTCACGTCGTCTATATTCTGTTGATATTCCTGCGGCGAGAGCGTGCTGTTGATAAACAATGCTGGCACGCCGAATGCGCGCAGTTGCTCCACCTGATCTTTCATCAGCGAGATGAGCGGCGAGACAACGACGGTCAAGCCGTCGAATAACAGCGATGGGATCTGATAACAAAGCGATTTCCCGCCGCCCGTCGGCATGATCGCCAGTGTGTCTTTTTGCGCCAGCGCATTTTCAATGATCTCTTGTTGTAATGGACGAAATGTATCGTAGCCGAAGGTCTCTTTGAGGATGGATGCGGGTGATGGCATGGGGGAAGTATACCCTCCAATAAACAAGATCATCCAGACTTTTAGAGATCATAGCTTACGCAGATCAAAATCTTTTGCCGCGAATTACACGAATTATCACGATTTTTTTATGTAATTCGCGTGAATTAGCGAAATTCGCGGCTTGGTCTTAAGGTTTTGCGTCAGTCCTGAGAGATTAAGCTTTTTGTCTTACATTTTGCAAAACGTATTCAATCATCTTTTGCGGGATGTTCACGCCTGTGGTGGTGATGCTGTTGCGAAACTCCATCGTGTGATTAACTTCGTTGATGGTCATTCCGTTTTCGGTTTCAAATAAATCGAGCGCGAGCAAACCGCCGCCGATGGCTTGCGCGGCGCGGTGACAAATCTCTGCAATCTCATCAGTGACGGGGCAGTTGGTGGCGATGCCGCCGCGCGCGGTGTTGGTGATCCAATTTTCGGAGGAGCGATAGATGGCGCAAATACATTCGTCGCCGACCACGAACGCGCGGATGTCGCGCCCTGGCTTGTTGATGTATTCTTGAATATAAAAAACTTGATGATTGACTCCGAGCGATGATTTATGCTCGATCAATGATTCGGCTTGGGCTCTGTTTTCGACTTTGGCGAGCAAACGCCCCCATGACCCGACGACGGGCTTCAGCACGCAGGGATAGCCCAGCGCTTCAATCGCCCTGAGAGCGGATTCTTCGTCGAAAGCCATCAGCACTCTGGGAGTTGGGATGCCGTTCTTGGCGAGCAATTGACTCGTGACATATTTATCGCCGCAGATTTCAGCCACCGCCGATGAGTTGACGACGGGGATGCCGTGCGCTTCAAAGATGCGCGAGATGTATAGCCCGCGTGAATAGGAAATGGAGCGTTCAAACAGCACGTCAATTTCTTCTGGGATTTGGTGAATGTCGAAGAACGTATCGCCGTCGTTGATGCGGACAAGTTCTACGTCTTCATGTTTTTCAAATTCGTCTATCAAATATTTTTCTTCCGCGCGCAGGCGGGTGTATAAAAATCCAACTTTGGTTTTCATGGGACTCCTTTTTTGAATGCAGAATGCAGAATGCAAAATGAAATTCTTCATTCTTCATTCTGCATTCTAACTTTGACTCTCTTTGTCACTTCATCCGTTGTCAACACGCCGCCTAGATCGGGCGTGGTTTCTTTGTCAGCGATGCAGGCTTGAATGGCGTTGTTCAATTTTTGGGCGTATTCTTTTTCGTTGATGTGATCTAACATCATCGCTGTTGCTAAAAGTGTGGCGATGGGATTGGCTTTGCCTGTGCCGACCAACGGCGGAGCGCTTCCGTGAACTGGCTCGAAGACTGCGGCATTTGCGCCAATGTTTCCCGATGTGGCGACGCCAAGTCCGCCGACGAACATGCAGGCTTCGTCGCTCAAAATGTCGCCGAATAAATTGGTGGTGACGATGACTTCAAATTGCTCAGGCGCGCGGATCAATTCCATCGCGCAGGTATCTACGAGCATTTCAAGCATTTTGATTTCGGGATATTCTTTGGCAACTTCCAGCGCGACCGTGCGAAAGAGTCCGCAGGTTTGGCGAAGCACGTTGGCTTTGTGAATCACATGCACGGATTTGCGCTTCGTCTGTCTTGCCAAATCAAACGCCTTGCGGATGATGCGCTCCGAGCCTTTTCGGGTGATGACTCTTTCTGTGATCGCTTTGTCTCCATTATCTTCTATTCTTTCAATTCCCGAATACAAGCCTTCGGTATTTTCGCGGATGATGAGGATGTCTATGTTTGGTTTCGATGATTCGTGCGGAATGGATTTGCATGGACGCAGGTTTGCATACAAATCCAACGCTTGACGCATCCGCACGACGGGGGAGAAATAATTCGGGATGTTGGGCGGAGTGGTCACAGCGCCGAAGAGAGTCGCGTCGGCGTGGCGAATGGCTTGAAGCGTTGAATCAGGCAGAGGGGAGCCTGAGCGTTGATATTCGCTAAATCCAATGCCGCTTTCCACAAAATCCCATTGAAGCGGAAGCGCCGATAAAACATCCTTCGCTGAGGCAATCACTTCGGGTCCAATCCCATCGCCAGAGAGCAGGCAGATTTTATAATTCATCCTTCATCCTTCTGCATTCATCAATAGGTCTTGAATGTCGTGCGTTTTCAAAAAGTTGACGATGCCGCCCGCTTCCGCGATTTTCAAAACGAAATCGGGCAGGGCTTGCGCTTGATATTGACGCCCGTTTGTGCGATTGAAAATTTCGCCAGTGGATAAATTGACGTCAATGTCATCGCCTTCGGTAATATCCGCAACGGCTTCGGGACATTCCAAAATTGGCAAGCCGATGTTGATGGCGTTGCGAAAAAAGATTCGCGCAAAGGACGGCGCGATGATACATTTTGCCTGCGAGCCTTTGATGGCAATCGGCGCGTGTTCGCGCGATGAGCCGCATCCAAAGTTTTGACCGCCGACGATCACATCGCCAGGTTGCACGGTTTTTGCATATTCAGGTTTGACCTCGCAGAAAACATTTTTTGCAAGTTCGAGCGGGTCAATTGTGATATTGAAACGACCAGGGATGATTTCATCCGTGTTCATGTTTTCGCCAAATGTCCAAGCTTTTCCCATAAAAATCTCCTTTTTATTTATGTCATTGCGACGAAGCAATCCCCAATTAAATGAGGAGATTGCTTCGGGCGAAAGTGCATCGCCCTCGCAACGACATGATTAAACTAACAGTTCGCGCGGATCCGTAATTTTTCCCGTGAGCGCGGTGGCGGCGGCGGTGGCTGGGGATGCCAGATAAATTTCCGAGAGCGGGCTTCCCATGCGACCGATGAAGTTGCGATTCATCGTGGTCAATGCGCGTTCGCCTGGCGCAAGGATTCCGCCGTGCCGCCCAATGCACGCTCCGCAACCCGAACCCGTGACCGTGCAACCTGCGTCCATCAAAATTTCGATCAAGCCGTTTTTCAATGCCTTCTTATAAATGCGATCGCTGGCGGGCGTGACGATGACGCGCACAAGCGGATTCACTTTTTTACCCTTCAACATGTTCGCCACAATTTCCAAATCTTCATAACGCGCGTTCGTGCATGTGCCGATATACACTTCGTTCACATCCAAGCCTTCCACTTCAGTCAACGGTTTGACGTTATCCACATCGGGATGGCAGGATACTTGCGGCGTTAGAGTCGCAACGTCAATTTCAAGGATGCGTTCATAGCGTGGGTTGATTGGATGCAACGCTTCAAACGGACCTTCGGCTGGAGTCTCGTTTTCGAGATAGTTGATCGTCACTTCATCCGCCGCGATCAAGCCGCATTTCGCGCCAATCTCCGTGGACATGTTTGGGAAAATGATCCGTTCGTGCATCGGCAGGTTGTCAATGTATTCGCCGCCGAACTCCACTGAGCGATACGTCCCGCCATCCATGCCGAGCAAGCCCGCGATGTGAATCATCACGTCTTTGGCGTAGACTCCGTGTTGGGCTTGACCGCTCAACTCCACGCGAATCGTCTCAGGGACTTTGAACCAGCATTTGCCCGTCGCCCATGCCACGCCAATTTCCGTGGAGCCAAGCCCCGTGCCAAACGCGCCCA
>JADLCG010000240.1 GCA_020847355.1 Anaerolineales bacterium
CACGGCAGGCACAACGTCCAGCGTGAGTTCGGCGAGTTTGAGCAAATCATCGTCGGGGAAATTCTTCTTGGCAAATTCAAGTTGAGTGATAAAGCGCGGATCAATGACGCGCAAAATGCCGTGTCCGTATCCGGGGATCACTTTACCGCCGTTCAATGTATCCCAGGCGAATTTATATAAATCCTCGCGCGAAGGCACGCCGTTGAAGCGTTTCTTTACGTCTAATAACCAAGCCAGGCTTTCTTGATTCGCTAACCCGTGGAGCGGACCAGCCAGCGCGTTCAAAGAAGCGGAGAAGGCGAAGAAAGCGTCCGAAAGCGTGGAGCCAGCTAGATGCATGGCGTGGGCGGAAGCGTTTCCAGATTCGTGATCGGAATGGATGATGAAGTAAAGGCGGGCTAAATCCGCATAGCCTTTTTTATCCGAGACTTTCATCATGCGGGCGAAGTTTGCGCCGAAATCCAACTTGGCGTTGTACTTCGGTTTGGAGGTTTCGCCGAAATATTTCATGCGATAGATGAACGCGGCGATGACCGGAAGTTTGGCGGTTAGGTTGAGACTGTCTTCCAACGCCGCTTCCCAATACACGTCTTTCTTCATGCCTTCTTGATAGCGCTTTGCGAAAACTGATTCGTTGCCTAAAGCCAGCGTGGCTTGCGAGAACAAAATCATCGGATGCGTATCTTTGGGCATGCTTTTCAGCATTTTGTAAACATAGTCTGGGACGGTAGCGCGTTTTGCCCATTCTTGTTCTACGGCTAAGGCTTCTTCTTTGGTAGGAATTTCGCCAACCAGTAAAAGATAATACAAGCCGCCAACCATTGGTAATTTTCCGCCTTTGGCTTTTGGCAGAGCTTTCAAGGTTTCGTTGATCGTCAGCCCGCGAAAACGAATGCCTTCGTTCGGATCTACGGATGAAATGTCCGTGAGCAAAGATTTGATATCGCGCATTCCGTAGAGGACTTCTTCAACGGTGACGGTATCTACAACAACTTCAGCGTGATCTTTGACCAGATTTTTGATACGCTCGCGCCAGGCGGGTAATACTCCAGAAATTTTTTCGTGCAGAATCATGAATTTTTCCTCTTTCAAACTTTTCTATATTTATTTTACGAGTCGCCCGCTAAAACAGTTCGGCGGGCAGGCGGATTTATAAACTCACCAGTTTCTTCAAGGCTTCGAGCGTCTCTTTGACAGAAGCCGCAGATTTCTCAAACATGGCTTGTTCTTCTGCGTCAAATTTATATTCGACGATTCTTTCCATGCCGCCCGCGCCCAACACAACCGGCACGCCGAAGTACATATCGTTCAAGCCGTATTCGCCGTTCATGTATGCCGCGCAGGGGACGATCAGTTTTTTATCTTTCAAAATCGCTTCCGCCATTTGCGTACAAGCTAATGAAGGCGCGTAATATGCCGAGCCGGTTTTGAGCAGGTTGACAATTTCGCCGCCGCCTTTGCGCGTGCGTTCGACGATGGCGTGTAATTTATCGGCGGGGATGTATTCGCGCAAGGGAATGCCCGCCACATTTGAATGCCGCGTGAGCGGAACCATTTCGTCGCCATGTCCGCCCAAAACATAGCAGTTGATGTTTTGCACGCTGACGCCGGTTTCCATTGCCACAAAAGCGCGCATTCTCGCCGAATCCAAAACGCCAGCCTGACCGATGACGCGCTCGCGCGGCAAGCCGGTTTTCTTCAATGTAAGATACGCCATCGTATCGAGCGGGTTAGTCAAAACAATATAAATTGCGTCTGGAGAATATTTCAAAGTTTCAGTTGCGGCTTTCCCCACAATTTCGGCGTTGGTCTTCAATAAATCGTCGCGGCTCATGCCCGGTTTGCGCGCAATTCCGGCGGTGATGATGATGATATCAGAGCCTTTGGTGGCGGCGTAATCATTTGAGCCAACGACTTCAGAATCTTTGCCAATGATCGGCATGGCTTCCGCTAAATCCAACCCTTTGCCTTGCGGCATCCCCTCGACAACGTCTAACAAAACTACATCGGCTAATTCGCGTTCGGCGATCCAATGCGCGGCGGTAGAGCCGGTCATCCCCGCGCCAATAATAGAAATTTTCTTCATCTTACTCCTCCAAGTTTTCGGCGCTCGGCCGTTATTTTTTCTTATTGTACTTGCTTTTGACTCAAAAAAAGGACTCGATTTGCAGGCGAGTCCTTTCAGCGTTTGATTCTTTTGGATGGACGGAATCAACCGTCCCGTAGTTAGCGGCGCAAGTTTGCGCGTCACGCCGGACTGTGAGCGGCTTCTTCCGCTTCGAGATATCTCGTCGCCTGAATCGCGGCGGCCGCGCCCATCCCCGCTGAAGTGACCACTTGTCTGAAGGTAGGGTCGGCGATTTCGCCCGCCGCAAAGACCCCGGGCAGGCTGGTTTCCATTTTGTCGTTGACTTTGAGATAACCTAACTCGGTCATTTCGAGTTTGCCTTTGAACATTTGACTATTTGGCGCATGTCCGATGAAGATGAATAACCCGTCGGTGGCGAAATCAGTTTCCGCGCCGGTTTTGACGTTTTTCAGTTTCAGCGCTTCGAGTTTTTCTTTGCCGACAACTTCAGTGACGACGGTATCTAAAATGAAATTCATTTTCGGATGTTCTTTGGCGCGCTTTTGTAAAAGCACGCTGGCGCGGAATTCATCGCGGCGATGAATGAGCGTGACGGAAGAAGCGTAGCGGGTGATGAAGAGCGCTTCTTCAAAGGCGCTATCGCCGCCGCCTACGATGGCGACTTTTTTATCTTTGAAGAACCAGCCGTCGCATGTGGCGCAATAGGAAACGCCGCGTCCGGTTAATTCTTCTTCGCCGGGGACTTCTAAATGAAGCGGGTTAGCGCCGGTGGTGATGATGAGCGCCTCGGTTTTATAAACGCCGCTATCGGTTGTGACTTTATATGGGCGTTGGGAAAAATCTACTTCGTGCGCCATGTCAAATTCAACTTTTGCGCCGAAGCGTTCGGCTTGTTTTTGAAATTGTTCGCCGAGTTGCACGCCGCCGATGCCTTCGGGGAAACCCGGGTAGTTTTCGATCATGTGCGTTAACGCGGCTTGCCCGCCCAATTGCATTCCAGTGAGGACAGTTGGTTCTAATTCCGCGCGCGCAGCATATAACGCCGCAGATAGCCCGGCAGGACCGGCTCCCAACACTAAAACTTTGACCTGCTTCTCTTGATCTGCCATTTTTGTTTTCCTTAGCGAATCTGTGATTAGTATCCTCAAGACGCTTTTTCCACTTGATTAATTACCGTGTGCATTTTATCAGATGGCAAGGCTTGTGGATAGTTACCGAGAATTTACATTCTTTTTACACATTTTCTCCATGTTTGCTTGCTACATTTACGCGCATACAAAAAAACAGGAGATGTAAATGAAAGCGATTATTCATCGGAAATACGGCTTGCCTGAGGTACTTGAATTTGTTGAACTTGAAAAACCTATTCCGCAGGACGATGAAGTTCTGATCAAAGTTCGCGCTTCGTCTATCAATGCGATGGAATGGTACGGCATGATTGGCTTGCCGATTGGTCGCTTGGGCGGCGGGTTGACGAAACCCAAAGATCCGCGTTTGGGCGTGGACTATTCCGGCATAGTGGAAGCCGTTGGCGAAGCGCGGTCTGATTTCAAAGTGGGCGATGAAGTTTTTGGCGCGCGGAACGGCGCGTATGCTGAATATGTCGCCGTCAAAAAAATCATTATCCCTAAACCCAAAAATATTTCTTTTGAAGAAGCCGCGTCCGTGCCGATTGCGGCGCTCACGGCTCTGCAAGGCTTGCGCGACTTTGGAAAAATTCAAGCGGGTCAAAAAGTGTTGATCAACGGCGCTTCTGGCGGCGTAGGGCATTTTGCCGTGCAAATTGCAAAGGCGTTTGGCGCAGAAGTGACTGCGGTGTGTAGTTCAAGAAACATTGAAATCGCGCGCGCTTCAGGCGCCGACTATGTGATTGATTACGCTGAAGAAAATTTCACATTGGTCGCTAAGAAATATGATTTGTTGTTAGACGTTGCCGGAACGCATTCATGGAAAGAATACAAACGAGTTCTAAAGCCGGATGCGCATTTTGTAATTGTTGGCGCTCCTAAAAGCGCCGGCTTGATTGGCCCGCTTTCGCATGTTATCAAAGTTAAGTTTGCTTCTTGGCGCGCAAGTCAAAAGGTGGATTTTTTCATCGCCAAGTTCAATAACGAAGATATGAATCTTTTGGCAGAATTTCTTGAGACCGAAAAGTTGAAACCATTCGTTGAAGAGACTTATCCGCTTAGCCAAACTGCGGAGGCGATGAGGCGTTTTGGTCAGGGGCATGTGCGCGGGAAAATTGTGGTGACGATGTAGCTCGCTTTCTGCAATCTCCACAATGCCTGTCGGTTGCATCCATAATCTTTACATAATCGCTGGGTATAGTTAGTTTATAAATCAATTTACCATTGGAGGTAAGAATGTCTCGTAATAGTTTGATCTTTCGGGTGATTGGCGTTTTCCTGCTTGTCGCTTTGGTTGCCGTTGGCGGGTTTTTCGCCTATCGAGCGGGAGTGGCTCAAGGCGTGATGCGAGCGCCGGCTGTGGCGACCGCGATTGCTGAATCTGCGGAGAGCGGCGCTATGTCGCCGATGCCCGGCTATGGTCATGGACATGGATATGGATACGAATATGAATATCCGGCTTATGGCTCTCGGCGCTTTGGCATGTTCCCCTTTGGCGGAATTTGTTTCTCCGTCTTCTTCATCTTTTTATTTTTTGGCTTATTGCGGCTAGTCTTCTTCGGCGCTTGCCGTTTTGGATGGAAGCGCCATCACGGACCTTGGCGTGAAAATTGGGA